>CAZPSY010000175.1:0-4144 GCA_964589295.1 uncultured Ignavibacteriaceae bacterium | reverse complement strand
GCGATTGAATTAAACGAAGTTGATTTAGGAGTACTATAGCTCACGCCGTTTTCTGTAGCAACCCAAAGGACCCCGGTCCGGTCTTTAATTATTTTATTAATTTGATTGCTGCTCAGACTTTGAACATTTAGCTCGTCATGCACAAACCTTTTAGTAATACCCGAAGTAATATTGATCCGAACCAATCCTGAATAAGACGCCGCCCAGATAATTACCTCATTGGCTGCAATTTCTTCTATTACTGAATTAACGCTCGTACCGTATTGTAAATGATCCGGGTTATTAATCGTAACTCTTTCAAATATTAATTTTTCCGAGTCAAATTTTGTTAGATTATTTAAAGTGCATATCCATAGATTATCAGGGTTGAGAGTTGATTTTGATATTCCCCATATTAAATTGTTGCTTAAACTCTTTTGATTATCAGGATTGAAAAAGTAGTTATCAAATCCATTCTGAGGTAAGTCAAGATTAAATTTATTTAAGCCAATGTGTGTACCGATAAGTATATTACCATCATTGTCTTCAGTGATATCGTGAATGTAATTATGGCTAAGACTTTTCTCATCATCAGGATTTGCATTCCAATGATCAAATTTATTCGTTGATGGATCTAATTTGTATAAGCCTTCTTTATATGTGCCGATCCAGATATTTCCTTTACTGTCTTCAAAAATTGCAGTTATACTATTTTCTTCTGTAAGATCAGATTTAATTTCCCTGTGCGTGAATTTTTCAGTTTTGGGATTATACTTATCTAGTACACCCGCCTTCGTTCCAATCCAGATGTTTCCTTGCCTATCCTCCGACAAAGCCCATATGCTGTTATCTGAAATACTATTTGAATTTTCGGGATCGTGACGGAATATTTTAAAACCATAACCGTCATAGCGATTTAATCCATCTTCAGTGGCAAACCACATAAATCCGATCTGATCCTGAATAACTGTATTTACAACGTTATTAGAGAGTCCATTCTCCACAGTGAGATGGTTAAATGTGATCGACTGGGCGAAGTTATTCGGAGAATTAAACCCTAAAATTAAAATCAGACAAATTATTAAAGAATTGCGATGTGATATTGCCATAATTCAAATATAAGTAAGCATTTGGTTTAAGCAAATAATTTTTGTCACTTGTGGCTGCTTACCTCAAAATACAAAAGGCTCGGAGAGATTGCGAGCTTTGATTAATTTTCAATTTTCACTTTATATGAATCATTCGGGGATTATTAAGAATTTTAATTTTGAATAGCCCATATTACGTCAGAAATTGTTTCCCGATTTTTTTCGAGTTTGAACTTTAGCAGATAGTTTGGATTAAATCCTTTCATATAGTTTTCTATTCTCTCCTTCAGCCAGTTTATTTCAGATTTAAGTTTCCAGTGCTCGCCATCAGGAGAATATAGAACCACAAACAGTCTGTTCTTTAAATGCATCCTTTGCTGCTGTGATTGATTTTTGTAAAGCCATCTTATTAACTCATCTGTTTGCTTAATGGCTTCTTTAATTGGATAAGGAAAATTTTTTGGGAAGACAGAGGTTTTGTGATCAAACTTAACACCGTCAATTGCAAAATCAACTAACTTGTCTTTGCTATCTAAAGCAGGTTTAACATTTGGTAGCGAGCAGAAAATTTTTTCCACCGCCAGCGCAGACCAGAAGTTGTACCACCGGTTTAATGCGTAGTTAGAAATGTTTAGATGTTCTTTATCTTTTTTAAACCTGCTGTTTATCTCCTTAATAACATCATCAAATAAAAAAGTGCGGTAAATAAAATTGGTAAGTTTATCAAACTCGTTATTCTGCTTTCTTCCCCATTTGTAGGGGTAAATTAAACGTTTTTTAAGTTCGGATTCTATTTTGTTTAATTCGATATCCATCTTTGTAATTACCAAAACACAAATAACAATTATCAAAAACCAAATTTTTTAGTTTGTTGTTTTTGGTATTAGTTATTATTTGAGTTTTGAAAATTGAGATTTGTAATTTATTTAATCAATCTTTCTGAAAACCAATCTTTCTAATTCATCTTCATATAAATATAATCTCATCTTTTCAATTTTATAATTATCAACACTCTGCAGTGCTGAAAGTAATCTTTGTTCAATATTTCCCGGGCAAGCCATTTCTGTCGTGATGATATTTGAAAATGAAATATTATCTTCATCAACTTTAACCTTACCATTAATAGTGTTGCATCCTGCATTTCCGTGCAATCTTTCTTCCTTTAAGTAAATTTCTATTAGAGGATGATTATTAGTTTGATTATCTTTAATGAATTCTTCACCATTAATGGATTCAAGCGCCCAGATATCGTGCAGTCTCACATTAACTCCAGCTTCTTTTGTTGAGCAGCCGATCACTAAAGCAACAAAGATTATAACTATGCAAAGGATATGGAACGCAACAAATATTCTCATTTGGTTTTTTTCTGTTGGCTTAAATATTTTGCTTTCCTTTTTCTTTTTTAAATAGGAAGATGTATTCATGTTTAAAAATGTAAAACCCGCCTGCAAGCGCGCGGTAGCGCCACAGTTCTTTCTGGTTCATCTTTCCTTTTGTTGTATCAAAATTCTTAACTATTGTAGATTTTAATTTGTATCCTCGTTTCATCACTTCCTGCATTGTATAAAAGCCAAGAGGAACCCATTCACCGTCAGAATATTTATCACCAATTACAACTGTAAGGTATCTTCCATTTTCCAGCACACTGCATGTGTTATCAACAACCTTTCCGAACATTTCTAAAAACTCTTCAACCGATTTTGCATTTGAAAGATCACCCTTCTTTTTACTGAATTTAATTATATCCCAGTAAGGCGGATGAAGAAAAACAAATTGAACCGATTTTGTACCTGCTTTTTGTAATTCATCCTTAAGATTAACTTTTCTGCTGTCTCCTTCTACTAATTTTGTTTTCACTTTGTTTCTGGTTTTTTCATTAGAAAGATTCTTTTTAGCGAACTTTACCACATCTGAATTCAGTTCAATGCCAATTCCATTTCTATTGAGTCGCTTACATTCAATTAGGGTTGTACCGCTTCCTGCAAAAGCATCAAGAATCCAGTCATCTTTTTTTGTATATCTTCTAATAAACTGGTTTGGAATTTGCGGAATAAAGTTACCCCAGTAATCAGCTTTGTGTGCGCCTGATTTATCACGTTTTTTCAGAATCCACAAACTGTCTGTAATAAGATCTTCATACTCTTTCCAACGGTTCAGGTTTAAATCATTAATCTTCGAGGTTTTATTTTCGGTTAGACCTTTGATAAGTCTGTTTATGTAATACTTTGTTCGTTCAATAGATCTTGTTCTCAGAATCTGATCCAGATCATTAATAATAAACTCTTTTTTTATCTCAGATTTATTGCCACTAACCTGGCTGCCGTCAGGCATGTATTCACTAATTCTAATTTTCTCTTTTTTAGAAGCACTAATATTAACTGTCTCTTTAACATTAGAAATTAATTTCTTAACCTCATCCAGGTCTTCCAGATTTAAACACTTTTTCAGTTCAACAATCAAATTGATATTCTTCACTTTAGATTTCCTCATCATATTTTTTCTTTACCATCTTTGCAATTGTATTTCCTATACTGATTGATGCAGTTGCAGCAGGTGATGGTGCATTTAATACATGAATCATTCTTTCAGCTTCAGCAATTCTAAAATCATCAACCAATTTGCCGTTCGGTTCCAACGCTTGTGCTCTTACGCCGGCGCCCCCTTTTGCAATATCGTTTAACTGAACTTCGGGGACAAGTTTTTGCAATTCTTTAACAAATGCCTTCCTGCTGAAGGAGCGATAAAATTCGCCGAATCCCATTTTATAATATTTCGAAACCATTTTCCAGAAACCGGGATAAGTTAACAATGCTGAAACATCTTTAAAAGAAAAATCTGTTTTGTTGTATCCTTCGCGTTTAAAAGCCAGTACGGCATTCGGTCCTGCTTCAATTCCGCCATTTATCATCCTTGTAAAATGAACACCGAGAAAAGGAAACTTAGGATCGGGCACGGGATAAATTAAGTTCTTTACAAGATGTTCTTTTTCTTTTCTTAATTTATAATACTCACCTCTAAAAGGGATGATTTGCAAAACTGGATGTACACCGCAAGCTTTTGCTATGCGATCAGAATAG
>CAZPSY010000174.1:0-4162 GCA_964589295.1 uncultured Ignavibacteriaceae bacterium | reverse complement strand
AGACCTTCCTTAGGTTTAAATTCAGGTTGAACTATCGCCGGATTTTTATAAGGCCTTAACCTTGGCAGAAAGCGCGGTACGTTTTTAACATATTCGTTATAAAAACTGCCATAAGTTTTATGTAAATAATTTTCTTCTTCCTTAACAATAAAATGATATTGAAAAACAAAATATAGCAGGGCACCGATTTGCAAGTATGGGAAAAGAGCAAAAGACATAATACCGAATCCAAGGTAAATTAGTATATTTCCTATATAAAGTGGATTTCTTACGTACGCAAACGGACCGCTGATAACCAGGTTAGATCCACCGACTTCGTTTGTGGTTCTTGTTTCGCTTCCTGCCCAGCTAACTCCCCAAAACCTAATAAGCTCCCCAGCTACAACAACAGCAAATCCTGTTATTAAACTTACAAGTGTTGCTTCCTGGAATACTAACATAGATACCAGGAAGGGAATAGGCGTGTAGCTGCGGTATTTAAATAATGTTGATGCCAGTTTACTCATAATGTTTATTCAATCGTGTAAGCTTCGCGTCTTTTCAATTCAGCACGATGCCGTTTCTTCAATTTTTTTTTTGAATTAAGTTCATTTAGTCGTTTTATAATGTCGTTAAAATTTAAAAAGGGGAAATATGTAATCCTCTCCTTTTCACAAAACTTTAACAGACCGTCTTTGGCGAAAATAAAATCACAATACTGTATTGTTTCTTTATCGGAATTTCCATCGCCTATAAAAACAGTAAAGTCGTCATCCCCGCTATGTTTAATTATATGATCCCACTTACAGTTAGCTGAGCTTGTGCATCTTTCATTATAAAATGGGAAAGAGGGCTTTAGTTTATTATCATCGGTTACAACAAGTTTATTTGAGTAGGCTTTAATGCTATTCAAGCCTTCGCGTTTTAATATCCTGTTTATGTAATAATCAAATCCATCACTTAAAATGATCAATTCAAATTTATTTTCTGAACAAAAATCTACAAAGTCCGAAAATCCTGGTTCTACCTCCAGCTTATCAATAAAATCATTCAAAGAGTCTTTGTCTATCGTCTCAACACTTTTGCAAAGTGATATCCAGCATTCCTTAGAAGATATCCTGTCATTCAGCAAATCATCTATGATAGAATAATTTTCTTCGTGGTTGCCAAACTTGTTGAATATTGCTTCTCCCACATCCTGAACTGTAACAGTACCGTCAAAATCAATAAATATTTTAAAGGATTTATCACTCATTTATTTTGTAAAAACCATTTTTTTAACATCAACAAAATCATCTGCTTCAAATTTGTAAAAATAAATACCCGGTTCCAGGTTATCTGCAGTAAAGTAAATTTCATTTTTTCCTTCAGGGAAGGGTTGGTTATTAATCTCATAAATATTTTCTAAGCTGCTGCTGAAGATTTTCAAACTTATTTCTGTTTCGCCGGGAAGAAAAAAACTAATTTTTGTAGAATCGCTAAAAGGATTTGGAATATTTTGTGCTACTATAATTTCTGAAGACACGCGGAAATAGATTACTCTGGTTATATCAGTATTAAGCTCCTTGCCCTCAACATTCTTTTGTGTAATCCTGTAGTAATGGGTTCCATTTTCTCCTGGAAAATCAGTTACATTATATTTTTTTACACCTTCACCAATAGAGTTGTTTATGCTATCTACCAACCTCCACTGGGATATAGTGCTATCCGATTGACTCATTCTTTCAATTAAGTAATAAGTTGAATCTTCTTCATTTGCAGAATGCCATGAAATATTAACCGAGTCTTCTATAATATCAGCAGAAAAACCAACTAACTGCGAAACAAAAGTTCCCGTGCTAAAGATCCTTTGTCCGTAAATTCCATAAGCACCATCTCTTTTATCTTTAAAAACAAAAACTGCTCCTTCGCTATTATCCGGAAGCAACGAGAGATAACTTTTATGAGAATTAAAATACGTGCCAATTCCCAACTCACCCATTCCCCAAAGCTTTTCACCATCTGCTGAAAGTCGCTGAGCATGAATATCTGCATAAACAGAATCCGATTTTTTTTGAAACCATGTCGCTATAATTCCATCTTTATCATCAATTATCATTCTTTGCCCAAACTGTATTCCTGCAGAATCAGTTAAAGATAAATCTTCAGCCCAGTATTTTACACCATCCGAATTAAATCTTTGCAGGAAAACCTGCTGGTTGTTTTCCAGTTTGTTGGTCCAGCTAACAAAAATATTTTTGTCATTGATACAAGCTTGCAGATTTGTCTTGCTTCCTTTAGAATAACTTACTTCTCTGCCGTAAATTCCCCATAGAGTCTTTTCATCATCATTGATTAGCTGGTGATACAAAATCTTTTCTTCGCCTTGCTGCTGCCAGATAAGGTAAGCTTTATTGTGTTCGTAGCTATAAACTCTATAACTGAGAACATTTTTTTTAGGATCGGAAATGGTTATCACATTTCTTTCTGAATTTGAAAGTTTCAGCGAATCTAAATGCAAACCTCTTAAAATACTTTTACCGCTAACATTTTCAAGCCAGAAGGAAAATATTCCATTACTATCATCATTAAGAATAGAAGTGCTGCTCTTCCTGTTGTTTGATCTGTAAATAAGAGAATCACCTGGACTTTTAATTATCTCCCCTTCGGCACTAATTTTTTTAAAGCCAACAAGATAATCTCCAATGAATCCAGGTTCTTTTGATAAATAAGAAACGAATGAGTTTCCTTTTGAATCAACATGCAAAGAATAGTTTACCAGTTCATTATCCGAATCGGTTATCTGCAGCCCGTTATTATTCCAGAGAAGTTGCCCGTTTGGCGCAACCCGCTGAACAAATAGTTCCTGCTCGCCTTGGTTCGATTCTCCCTGCCAGATAATAACCGAGGTATTTTGGATGCATTGAACCGATAGAGGATTCATTTGCTGCCCGCCTGCTGTTGAAATATTTTTTCCATCTGCTCTAAGAGTCGGTTTTCCTTTTGTATTGAAGTGAAGAAAGTAGACTTTATCAGTTCCCATCCTATCATCCTGCCAAACAATATATCCACCGCCCAGCCCGTCTGTTAAAGCAGAAATGTTCTGCGGGTTGCTTCCGTTTAAAACCAGTTTAGTATTTAAACCCGGATCGTTTACCCACTGTGCACTAGTATTAAAGAGCAAAGAGAGAAAGCAAAAAAGAATAACTATCAATCCATTATTAGAAATAAAAAAGAGCTGAGAAGAATTACTATGCAACTAAATCCTCGTTAAACTGAACACTAACCAGTTTCGAAATTCCTTCTTCCTGCATTGTAACTCCGTAAAGAGTTTTTGCAGATTCCATGGTTCTTTTGTTATGTGTAACTACAATAAACTGAGTCTCTCTACTAAAGTCTCTTAAAATATTCGTAAACCTGTCAATATTAGCGTCATCAAGTGGTGCATCAATTTCATCCAAAATACAAAACGGACTTGGCTTAACCAGATAAATTGCAAACAGCAGTGCTATTGCTGTTAGGGTTTTTTCACCTCCGGATAATAAATCAATTGATGTGGGTCTTTTCCCCTTTGGTTTTGCGGTTATTTCAATTTTAGCTTCCAACGGGTCTGTATCTTTTTCAAGCTGAAGATCAGCTTCATCGCCGGGATCAAAAAGAATACGGAATACTTTGATAAAATTTTCACGTATGCTATTAAACGTTTCTAAAAATTGTGCCTGGGCAGTGTGGTTTATTTCATCAATCGTTTTAATTATATCTTTTTCAGATTCAACCAGGTCATCCCGCTGCTTAATTAAAAATTCCATCCTGCCCCTCTCCTGCTCAAACTCTGAATATGCAAGAAGGTTAATAGGACCAAGATTACGAATTTTCACTTTAAGATTGTGTACTTCTTCCCTGTTCTCTTTAAAATTGAATGAATCAAGATCATCAAATGATTTTTGCTCAATTGTAAGTGAGTAATTTTCATCAATCTGTTCGATAAGATTTTCTTTTTTGATCTTAATTTCATTTAGTTTTATATCAGCATCTCTAATGGAATCCAGCACTACTTCTTTATCATTAATATTTTTTCTCTGCTCTTTTTCGAGCACAGTTATTTCTTCCTTAAGTTTATTGTAATCACTCTCAATTTCAATTTCTTCCTTCCTTAGTTCATCTTTTTTAGACTCAAGTTCCTTGTAATCTAATTCCTTTTCTT
>CAZPSY010000173.1:0-4174 GCA_964589295.1 uncultured Ignavibacteriaceae bacterium | reverse complement strand
AATGCTTCACCAAATGCACTGGTTCTTGCAGAAGCAGCGTTTGGAGCAGTTGATAAAATCGGTATGCCGGAAGCTAGGATCATCCTTGCACAGTGTGTAACTTACTTGGCATCTTCTCCTAAAAGCAATTCATCCTATATAGGAATTAAGAAAGCTGAAGAAATTGTAAAGTCTTATCCTCTTTATCCTGTTCCATTGCATTTAAGAAATGCACCTACAAATCTGATGAAGGAACTTGGCTACAGTAAAAACTATAACTATCCGCATGAGTTTGATAATAACTTTATTAAAGAAAATTATCTTCCTGAAGAACTTGAGCAGAAACAATTCTACTTTCCATCTGAAAACGGGCAGGAGAAAAATCTTAAAGAAAGATTAAAGCATTTTTGGAAAGGAAAAAAGAAGTATGACTGAAAAAATATCAATTCACAAATAACAAACCCCAAATAAATCACAATATTCAATTATCAAAATTAAAGTAATGCAAACATCTTTCCCGGCAGCTGCTTAATCATTCCTTTAAATTCAAGTGATAGCAAATGAACAAGACAATCTGATGTAGCGAGCTTTGCTTCAGAAGCAATTTTATCGATTTGTAATGCTTCAGAATCCAGGATGTTTAATATTTTTTCTTCAAATAAATTAAGATCAACCTGCTTCTTTGGAATATTTTTACCAAGTACCGGTTTTAGCTTAAGTTCTAATTCAATTAAAACATCTTCAGCAGATCGCACTAACTTTGCTTCACCTTTTTGAATAAGAAGATTTGTACCATCAGATTGTTTAACGCCCACGTTACCAGGCAGTGCAAAAACTTCCCTGTTCTGATCGAGTGCAAGAGATGCTGTTTGCATCGCACCACCTTTAATATCAGATTCAATAATTATACATCCTAAACTTAAACCGGAAATAAGCCTGTTCCGCCTTGGAAAATTTGTTGCATCAGGTTTTGTCCCTAGTGGAAACTCACTTATAACAGCTCCGTTCTCAGAAATTTGTTCATACAGTTTTTTATTTTCCGGCGGGTAAATTACATCCAGCCCCGATCCGATTACAGCTATAGTTCTTCCTCCATTTTTCAGACTGACTGAATGTGTTATAGAATCAATACCCCGTGCCATGCCGCTTACTGTAGTAATATTTTGCCGTGTAAGATCTGCTGCAAATTTTTCCGCCTGTATTTTTCCATAGTTTGTGGGCTGCCTTGTTCCAACCATGGCAATTGAGTAATCATCATTCTTTAGGAGTTCACCTTTAATTTGCAGCATCAGGGGCGGATCGAAAATTTTCTTTAATAGTGATGGAAATTCTTCATCCCATACAGTTACAATTCTTCCTCCAAGTTTTCCTAATTTTTCAAGTTCTTCTTCAACGCCATCTTTTATTTTTAACCGCTGGTGATTGATCTTTTGAATTCGGCGGGCAAGGTTTGTGCTTATTCCTTCCACCTCAATAAGTGAATTATAATCTGCGGAAAGTATTCTGTCAGTTGATCTGAACTTTGAAAGAAGGTTACGTATTTTACCGGGACCGATACCTTCTACCGAAAGAAGTGAGTAGAGATCTGTTAATTGATCTAAATTTAATTTAGTCACAGCAGTGAATTTATTTTTTTTCTTTTTTCCTGGGAGAAAATTCTATTGAATCGACTACCGCTACAATAATGCAGTGTACTGGTGCATCCTTGTGCCCTAAAATTTGCTGAACAGCTTTTCCTTCCTGCACCAGCAGCACAGTATCGCCAATACCTGCATCAACAATATCGATAGCAACTACATCTTTTTTACCAATAAATTTATTTTCCAGATCGATTGGATGAACAAGCAATAATTTATGCCCTACAAGGTGAGGGTTTTTCTGGGTAGAAACCAGGTTCCCTTTAACTTTTGCCAGCAGCAACGTTTCTATCCTGCGTTAATTCCTTTTTATCTTTCTTCCTGTAAAAAATAGAGAGAGGGAAAATTAGGACATACCCTACAACAAGTAAGATGGGGGCGATTACGAGTGAAGAAAAACTATTCCAAGCTCCAACAGACATCAAATAAAAGCCAATAATGATAACTACAATACCAAGCGCTAAAAAGTGATAGTTCTTCTTTTCCCAATAAATATTGAAGGGGGAAACTCTGACTTTTTTAGTCTGTTTTAACTGTCTTTTCTTAACTTTCTTTGCCATAAAAACTCCTGTGATGAAATAATAAAGCCCAGCGATGGGGGACCACTGGGCTCGACCCTGATTCATCAAAGGGCAGGGGAGAACCCCTTGAAAGAGTCAGTTGTAATATAACCTGATAAGAAATATTTGTCAAGTACTTACTTGCTTATCTGGTAAACTATCTTACGAATCGTATCGAATTGCAGATACGGATAGTCTTCCCTAATAGTATCTATAGCATCTCCGGCACTTACCTTTGTAGCGCGAAGTTGTTTAAATTTTTTACGAATCTGGTAATCTCTAACAGCTTTTTCATCAATTAGCCCGTGGGCTTCCAACAATTCGTATATTTCATCGCTGATTAAATCAGACAGAGGGTTTTCTATTTTTGCTATTATTTCTTTCATCTCCGTCTTCCTCCTTTAGTTAATGGATATCGTTGCCTAAAACAAAGTATCAATAATTTAGTAGTAACACCTCCATTAAATGTTCCGTTTAAAGTAAAAAAACCGACCAGAGAATGTCCCTAAATCGGCACAAATTTGCTACTCTGGTAATAAAAAATAATAAATAAAAAAAAGTTCTTTTTATACCTGTAGCAAATCGTCTATAATTGTAATCCTTATAGTTAATGTTTACTTTATTGCGCGTAAATATAGAAAAAATATCAATAATGTCAAATAAAAAATTTTATATTAAATTTGTACCAGAAGTTAGAAAAGTTTAAGAATAAAAATTGAATTTAAATTGGATTGAAACAAGAGGGGATTGTTAGTTAGGTTTTAAACATAATTTGCTTGAATTATTAGTAGAAAAAAACAAATTAATTTATACATAAAATAGTTAAATGATTTAAAGTTACAAGGAGTTTGTATGGCACAGTATCGGGGATTAGATTTTTTGGATTATTTGATAGTCATAGTTAAATGGAAACGATTTCTTATAATATTAACTGTTTTCTCATTAATAATTGGGTACACGGCAATTTATTTTTTAGTTCCTCCCCAGTACGATGCTACAGCCACCATTGTTGCAACAGAAGACAACCAGATGAACCCAATAAGTGCAATCGCCGGTGGTTTATCTGATCTTCCGTTGAATTTAATGGGATTTGGTGGTATGAGCTCTTCGGCAAGATATGATCTTTTTACAACTATCATTTACAGTCGGACAAATATTGAAAAGATGATTGAGAAGTTTGACTTAAAAAATGATTATGGAATTGAAAGTACCGAAAAAACAATTAATCTAGTGAAAAAAATAATTGAAATTGAAATTACGGATGAATTGGCATTTGAAATTACCATTAGAGCTGTTTCCCCGGAAAAATCTGCTGATATGACAAATTATTTAATTGAAAAAGTGAATAAAGAAGTGATTGACTTGAATGTAAAAAAAGCCCAAGAAAACCGAAAATTTTTAGAAGACAGATACACTGAAGTCTTAATCAACTTGGGCAATGCTGAAGATTCTTTAAGGTTGTTTCAGGAAAAGACTGGAATGTTAGAAGCTGAGAGTCAGACTAAGTCCATTATCGAAGCGTATTCTAAGCTTGAATCAGACTTAGCTGTAAAACAGATTGAATTGGCAGTAACTGAAAAAGCTATTGGTGAAAACTCTCCACAGGCAGACTATTTAAGAAAAACAGTGCAAGAATTTGAAAATAGAATTAATGATTACATTTATGGTAAGGGAAAGAATAATGTCTTGCTGCCTCTTAGTAGATTACCCAAAGACATTTTGCAGTATTACAGATATTTTAGATCAGTAGAAATATATAATGCGATGTTAGAGTTTATAATTCCTTTGTACGAACAAACAAGATTTGAGGAAGTTAAAGCAGTTCCAGTCTTACAAATAATTGATTATGCAGTTCCTCCCGAAAAGAAAAGTTACCCTCCCCGCACTCTATATACATTATTAATAGCGATTGTAGTATTTTTTATTGCAACACTAATAATTTTCCTGAGAGAATTATTAAAGCAAACCTCAAACGAAAAGGTGAAATTCATCAGGAGT
>CAZPSY010000172.1:0-4186 GCA_964589295.1 uncultured Ignavibacteriaceae bacterium | reverse complement strand
AACGGGTGAGGGATTGTACTTATTGAATGAACCTCTTCCCTTTTTATTTTAACCCATTGCTCAAGCAACTCGTCTGAAAAAATATCCCCCTTTCTTAAAAATTCATTATCGGCTTCAAGTGCATCAATTGCTTCCTCAAGATTCCTCGGTAAGAAATGCATCTGTTCAATTGAATCATCTTCCATAAAGTTTTTATCATAAGGACCATATCCTTCTTTAACCGGATCTATTTTGTTAGCGATACCGTCTATTCCAGCTAGTAACATTGCTATCATTCCAAAGTAAGGATTCATAGTTGCATCGGGCGGACGGTATTCTATTCTTGTTTCATCCATATTTTTTACATAACTGGGTATACGAATTGCGGAAGCCCTGTTTCCAATTCCGTATGTTAGAGCAACCGGGGCTTCAAAACCGGGCACTAATCTTTTATAAGAGTTTGTACTTGGATTTGTAAATGCTGAAAGTGCCGGACCGTGTTTTAATAATCCGCCGACAAAAAACCTGCCAAGTTCACTTAAATTTCCGTACTCACCTTTTTTATAAAAAACATTCTTACCTTTTTTTGTTAGGAACATATGCAGGTGCATCCCGTTGCCGGGTTGCTGGTACATAGGCTTTGGCATAAGTGTAATGTGTAAATTTCTCTCTTCGGCAAAATTGAAAAGGATATATTTAGTGGATACAATGTTATCGCCGGTATCAAGCAGATCAGAAAAAAATGTTTCAATTTCCTGCTGTCCTCTTTCTCCTACTTCGTGATGATGATACTTAACTTTTACACCTTGCTGAATAAGAAGCTTTGTAAGCTGATCCCTGAAATCATCATATTCATCAAAAGGATTAGCTGCGTGATATGCTTTTTTGTAAAACTCTTCAACATGTTCAACTTTGTAATAAGAGGTTGATGTGCGGGTATCGTATTCAACATTAGAAAAAATATAAAATTCAAATTCTGGTCCCCACCACGATTTATCTGCGCCGGTTATTTTTTTTAAGTAAGCTTCGGCTTTCTTAGCGAGGTATCTTCCATCCTGTGTAAACGGACTGCGTTTGTCATCTGTTAAAATAATGTGCGAAAAGAAACTGAGCGTAGGAGCTTCCCTGAATGGGTCTATCTTTGCTGTATTTAAATCGGGCACAAGTATCATATCACTGTTTTCAACTTTTTTAAAGCCGTAACTTGAGCCGTCAAAACCAACTCCTTCGTTTACTATCTTTTTAAGAGTATCATTATAAACCGGCAATGAGATGTGATGAAGTCTTCCTGTAAGATCTATCGCTTTAAGATCGATTACTTCAATTTTATTTTTCTTAATTAGCTGTTCGCATTTTTGGAATTGATTTGCAGCCATAACGTCCTCGTAACTTTTTTATTCTTTATTAAAGACAAAAAAGCCCAACCACAAAAAGTGATTGGGCTTGTTTTTTATTAACCTTTGTAATTTACTGCTGAAATCCCGGGGAATAAAGCAGTTGTATCCAGTTCTTCTTCAATTCTTAATAGCTGGTTGTACTTTGCTATTCTATCTGTTCTGGAAAGCGAACCGGTTTTAATCTGTCCGGCGTTTGTTGCAACTGCAATATCGGCAATTGTTGTATCTTCAGTTTCGCCTGAACGATGGCTTATCACGTTTGTGTAACCAGCTGTTTTAGCCATCTCAATTGCATCAAGTGTTTCAGTAAGTGTTCCAATCTGGTTTACTTTTATTAATATGGAATTACAAACACCCATTTCAATTCCTTTACTTAACCTCGCTGTATTTGTTACAAAAAGATCATCACCAACCAGCTGAATTTTATTACCAAGTTTTTCAGTCATCAACTTCCAACCATCCCAATCATCTTCAGCCAAACCATCTTCGATTGATACTATTGGATATTGCTTTACCCAGTTCTCATAATACTCTATCATTTCAGCGGAAGATTTTTCAGAATTGTCGGACTTGAAGAGATGATAAACATTTTTATCTTTTACGAAGAATTCGCTTGAAGCTGGATCCAGTGCGATAGAAATTTCATCGCCAACTTTATAACCTGTTTTATTTATTGCTTCAAGTATAACTTCAATTGCTTCATCATTAGATTTTAGATTTGGTGCAAAACCACCTTCATCTCCAACAGCAGTGTTATAACCTTTTCCTTTTAAAACAGATTTTAAAGCATGAAATGTTTCAGCGCCCATTCTTAATGCTTCTGCAAAATTTGGTGCGCCAACGGGCATAATCATAAATTCCTGGAAATCTACATTATTATCTGCGTGGCTGCCGCCGTTAAGAATGTTCATCATAGGAACAGGAAGAACCCTTGCATTTGTTCCCCCAATGTAACGGTAAAGAGGCAGATCGAGAGTTTCGGCAGCTGCTTTTGCACAAGCCAGGGATACACCTAACAATGCATTTGCACCAAGTTCACCTTTGTTTTCTGTTCCATCAAGATTAATTAAAAACTGGTCTATCCCAACCTGGTCTGCTGCATCAAAATCAATTAACTGATCAGCAATTTTTTCATTTACATTTTCAACAGCTTTTAAAACACCTTTACCATTGTACCTTTTTTTATCGCCATCTCTAAGCTCAACGGCTTCGTGTTCGCCTGTAGAAGCACCGCTTGGTACAGCCGCTCTTCCAATGATTCCGCTTTCAAGCATTACTTCAACTTCCAGGGTTGGATTACCACGCGAATCGAGTATTTCCCTGCCAAGTATATCTACTATTGTTGTCATCTTTTTCTCCTGTTTTACATCAGAAATTATCCTGATATATTTCCATTAATTTCTAAATATTATTTTTCAAAGTTATGTAAAGCGATTAGTAATTAAAAGCACAGCAAACATTCTTAATTGAATATTCAATTAAAATGGTAAATTTGTGCAAAGAGTCATCATCAAAACAATAAACTGAGTGGATCACACATTTGCAAAAGAGTAATGTTAAAGCATACGCTGCCTGGATTGCAATCTGCATAATCTGGGGAACAACTTATTTAGCTATAAGAGTTGGCGTAACCGAACTTCCCCCAATGTTATTTGCAGGAATAAGATGGATAATTGCAGGGTTAATTCTTATCACATTTTTAAAATTAACCGGCAGGCGTTTTCCTTCATTAAATGATTTAAAACATATTGCGGTGGTTGGTATTGCCTTACTTGGAGTAGCAAACGGTTTAGTGGTAGTTGCAGAGCAATGGATACCAAGTGGTCTGGCAGCTCTTCTTATAAGCACGCTCCCTTTCTGGATGGTTGGTTTTGAAAGCGCGGCTAAAAAAGGACCGAAGATTAATTTTTACACAATTTCTGGTTTGCTTATTGGTATTGTTGGAGTGTTCCTCATCTTCGGGAAAGATTTTAATTTTTTAATGGATGGTAATAACCTGCTTGGTGTTTTTTGCCTGATGGGCGCGGTTATTTCATGGTCTCTTGGCAGTATTTATTCCAAATACAAAAAAATAAATGTAGACCCTTTAACCAGTGCAACTTTCCAGATGCTCATTGCCGGAACTTTGCAAGTTACACTTGGATTATCACTCGGTGAGCTGAGCAGCTTTACGCTTAGCACAGATGGCATTTTAGCAACTGCATACCTGGTTTTATTCGGATCTATTTTTGGTTATGCATCATACATCTATGCAATTGCTCATCTTCCTCTTTCGCTGGTTTCTACTTATGCTTATATAAACCCGGTTATTGCAATTTTTTTAGGATGGCTTATTTTAAATGAAGATTTAAATTTGAATATTCTTATTGCTGCAACGTTTATTATTGTTGGCGTGACAGTAGTTAAACGAGGAAGCAGGGTTGCTTAAAATGTTTTATTTTGTCTCCTGTTTTACATTGTTTTAAGTATTGATTCCGGATTTTTGTACATAATAATTTGAAACGTATTGAAATATTTTGAATTGAGAAGAAAATGAAAATATTATCATTAATAACTTTGCTTTTGCTTTCTATAAGTGGCTGTAACTATTCGCAATCGTCGGGTTTTGATCATTCCAAATTTGATGCGCTGCTAAAAGCAAATGTTGATGAAAATGGAATGGTCGACTATGCAGCCTTTAAAAATAATAATGACTTTACTGCTTACATCAAAAGCATTGCAGAAGCTGATGTAAGTAATTTAAGCAAGGAAGATAAGCTTGCTTTTTACCTCAACGCTTACAACGCAATAGTTATTAAAAATGTTCTTGA
>CAZPSY010000171.1:0-4229 GCA_964589295.1 uncultured Ignavibacteriaceae bacterium | reverse complement strand
TATTAATCCTGGAATGATTGCGGTATAACATACTATTGTTAATAATGATAAAAATGCTATTGGCAAAAAGTTAAGCATATCTCCAAATTGCAAGTTTCCGAACCATGCCCAACCAGCTTGCATACCACTTAGTTCAAGATATTCATGCACCGATAAAACCCAATAGGTTTGTACTGTCTCCAATGGGATAAGGGGTTCCATTATACCTGAAGCATATAAAATAAAGGTAATAACAAGTCCGGCTAGTCCAATCAACATCCCCGCGTTAAGGATTTTTGAGTATAAGAGCTGTTCATCTGTTCCTTTTAAATACATTTAAAACTCCATATTATCCTATTCCTAATCCCTTTAGAAATGCCTTGGTACCAGCAATTCCCAAAACTATTATCACTAATTTTCTTATCAGGGCAGGCTTGGTTATAGCAAGAATTCTTACTCCTATAAAAGAACCAAGCATGATTCCCACAACCGAAGGAACAACCATTAATGGCAGCACTGCACCATTGTTCATATAAACCCAGGCAGCAGAGGTGTCTGTTATTGATAACAGAAATTTGCTGGTTGCAACTGAAATTTTTATGGGAGCGCCCATCACAAGATTTAATACCGGAACATTAGCCCATCCTGCACCAAGCCCAAACATACCAGCCATTGTTCCAATTATTACAAATAATCCTAATCCCAGCGGAGTTCTATGAATCTGCCAATTAATATCTTTGTTAAGCGTAGGTTCATGGTAAACTCCCATTATTCGTAATGCCTGAGAAAGAGCATCAGGTTTGGGAACATCAGGGAAGACTGATTTCTTTGCAATAATCATCAGTACAACTATACCAAGGATTGTAGCACCAAGTAAGGTTTGAACAATATGAGTTGGAAGTGCGAGCCCTATCATTGCGCCAAAAATAGCACAGGTTGAAGCAATTAGTGCCATTGGAATTGCGAGCCGAAGATTAGCCATACCTATTCTAAGTAACCCGGGTCCTGCAGCAAGCGCACCGGCAAGAGCTACAATCAATCCTGCCCCTCTTACAAAATCAAGATGAAAGGGGAGAAAACCGCTTACAATGGGTACATAGAGAACTCCGCCACCAACTCCTGCTAATACTGCAAACACACCAAGAACAAAAGAAAGTACTAACAGAATTAGAGGATAAAACCACCATGGCTGTTGCGTATTTGTTTCCACTGCGCCAAGGGTTTCAGAAGCAAATGCCTGCGGTACTACTATTACTAAAATTAAAAAAAGAACTACTAAGAAAAAAAATATTGAAATTCTATTTTGGCTGCTAAACATTAACCAAATCCCTTATAGATTATTGAATATCATACTTAGAAGCATTATGCAGGAATGATTTGGATTTTCCCTCTATTCTAAAATCTACTATTTGACCAAAAATAGTTGAAGATATATAAACTGTTTTTTTGTTGATTTTCTTTAGAGAAAAGACTTTTCTGAATACGATTTCTCTACCACCTGTGTTCAGAATCATAATTTTTAAAAGTCTATAAAGAAGAGAGAAAATGATACTAAGATTACTCTTAATCATAATGTAAATATTCTAACACTTAAATCTGGTTAATAATTAAAAAAATATCAAAGAGATTAGGAAGTTTGTAATCAGAGTGTTGTTTAGTAATTAACTATTGCAGCTGCAGGAAAAACAAGGATTCATAGTATTAGTTGATTTTTTTGTGTTCTCATATATGCAAAAAATTACTAAACACATTTTGGATAGAGAAATTAAATATTCTCTTAAAATTAGGAATTTTGCTGACTATTGATGAATTTTTTCTTATAATTATTTTATAAGATCTTCACTTTATTTTAAACTTACTAATGACAAATCTGAATTTAATATTTCATAACCTATTTTTAGATTTGAATTTTCTTATAACTTCAATCATCAACAGATTGAATTCTGCCGATGGTATAGAAGGCGTTCAAACTTAAGGAGGTCAATATGGGAATCATTACAATTTCCAGAGGTTCTTCTAGCAGGGGAAAAGAAATTGCTGAAAAGCTGGCTCAGAAATTAGGTTATGAATGTATTGCAAGAGAAATACTCTTAAAAGCTTCAAAAGAATTTAACATACCCGAAGTAAAACTTCTTCATGCAATTCAAGATGCCCCTTCTGTTTTTGATCATTTAAAAGATGGAAAGAGAAAATACACTGCTTTTATTCGAGAAGCATTTCTTGAATATATTCAAAAAGATAATGTTGTATATCACGGATTTGCAGGACACTTTTTTACAAGAGATATTCCGAATATTCTTAAGGTAAGGATTATTGCCAATATTGAATATAGAATTAAGGTGGTGATGGAACAAGAGAATATATCTGAAGAAAAAGCACGGAAGCTTATATATAATATTGATGTTGAAAGAAGGAAATGGAGCATGTACTTGTATGGTATAGACACAAACGCCACAGAATTATATGATCTTGTTTTACAAATTGATAACCTTGGTGTAGATGATGCAGTCGATTTTATATATAATATTGCTAAAAGTCCATGCTTTCAAAATACGCCCGAATCTCAAAAAAAATTAAAAGAGATGCTTGCAGCTGCCAGAGATTATTCAAGAAGCGCCCAGGCGGAATAATTGTTAGTAGATTTAATATTTTTTTAGTTTTGCCTATCTAACTGATGGATATAAGATGGTTTATTTTTTCTAACTATTTGAATTACTCTATTATCGCTGCAAAAAAATTAAATATGAGAAAGCAAGTTAACAGCCCGGGAATTATGAATAAAAAAGGTAACTGTACAATAAGGAGATTAACATGGGTATAATTACAATTTCCAGGGGTTCCTATAGCAGAGGGATGGAGATTGCCCAAAAACTATCCGAAAAATTAGGATATGAATGCGTTTCCAGGGAAATATTATTAAAAGCTTCAAAAGATTTCAATATACCCGAAGTAAAAATTTTTCATGCAATCCAGGATGCCCCTTCTGTTTTAGATCGTTTAAAACATGGAAAAAAGAAATACATGGCTTTTATTCGCGAGGCATTCCTTGAACATATTCAAAAAGATAATGTTATTTATCATGGTTTTGCTGGTCATTATTTTACTAAAGGACTCCCAAATATTTTAAAGGTAAGGGTTACTGCCAATCTTGATTACAGAATTAATATTGTAATGAAACGTGATAATGTTTCCAAAGAAAAAGCTCGTGAGATATTAAACAATATTGATGTCGAAAGGAGTAAATGGAGTACACAACTGTATGGAATTGATGCAAGAAGTGCTGCACTGTATGATGTTGTATTGCATATCGATTGTTTGGAAGTAGATGGAATAGTCGATTTGTTGTATAATCTTGCTCAGCGTCCTTGTTTTCAAACTACACCTGAATCTAAGGGAAAATTGAAAGATATGCTTATTGCTGCAAAAGCCTATCTGGCTATTGTGGATAAGTATCCCGAAGCTATAGTTAAATGTAAAGAGGGTTCAGTATTAATAACTGTTGAATCTTCCTTGTCTGTTGAGAAAAAACTTTCCAGGAATTTCAATAATCTTATAAAAGATATTGATGGAGTTAAAGAAGTAAAGACGTTTGTAATTCCTTTTGAGACTTAAATCCAGCCAAACCTGATAAAAATTTTATCAGCAATTAGTGAAAATAATCCGGATAATCCAATTAAAATAATAGTAAGCACAGGATTAAATGTCGCGTATACCTGTATTCCTAAAACAATTGCTGAAATCACCAGGAAAAAGTAGAATGAAGTTATCCATTTTCGCAGAACACGGTAAGGTTTTAATTTGATTATAGAGCTATCAGGAATCTCTTTACCCGTTGACAGCACAGTAAGAAACGATTCAATTTTGGGCTGCAATTTAAACTGTACATAAGAAATTGTTCCCATAAGGACAAATAAAATAATTGTTTTGGAAAGAACGATCCAATCAGTCCATAGTGCCTCTATACCAAGATCACCAAATACAAGTAATAATATTCCCGTAACCAGTGTTATTGCTTGATTAATATAACACCATTTAACACCGTTTTTAATTATTCCCTCCATATGGCTGTCTGCATCATAATTAAATGATATGCCAAGAAGAATTCGCTCATTGGCCACTATAAGATTGAACAATAGAACACACATAAAAACAAAACTTATAACGTGAAAAAACCGGATCAAATCATAAAAAATTTCCATGGTGCTTCCATATATTTATTTATTAAAATATTCTAAGTTTAAATTAATTTA
>CAZPSY010000170.1:2258-4257 GCA_964589295.1 uncultured Ignavibacteriaceae bacterium | reverse complement strand
CGCCAACACAAATATGCTAACCACCGCTGCAGAAAAAATTGGTTTAGAAAAAAGAGCAAAATATATTTTTGATATTAAGTTTTCAGATTCATTCTCAAACTCTATCCTTCTGCGAACGGATTCAATAACATATTCCGACAGCTTTTCTTTATTAATATTATGAATTGAGTTTGCTGTGGTTTTGTACTCTTCCAAAACTTTTCTTACTTCATCATTGCGGGTTGCCTTCCAGTTTACAATAATTTTTTCAGTTATGGTTGCATCGCCGTAAGCAACATTTATAATCTTATCAATTAATTTCTGGCTTATGTTATCTGGGTTAATCATTCTTATATACATTTAATTCTTTTTGTAAAAACTTTCGTGCACGGAGCAGGTTTACTTTTACTGTGTTCAAAGGAATATCCAAAATTTTACTTATTTCTCTGTATTTAAATCCTTCCAGCTCGTATAGAACAAACGGGCTTTTAAGTTTCTCCGGAAGATTTTCTATAGCCGACTTTATCTTTGTGCCGATCATTTTTTTGTTGGCAACCTTAGCCGGGTTTCCTTCATTACTTTTATCTTCAAGATAATTTTCTTTCTCATTATCAATTGGTACTTCTCTCTGAAAATTCAACTGGTTTTTCCTCAGGTAATCAATACATAAGTTATGTGTAGTTCTCATTATCCAGGCTCTTGCCGCATTAAAATTAAATTTATTAATATTCTGCCATGTACGTATCATCACTTCCTGGGTGATATCCTCGGCATCCATCCTGTTGCGCAGCATATAAAGTGCGTAATTGTAAATTCTGTTTTTATGTTGGTCAACAAGAAAATTAAATTTTGATGATTCTAACATCTGTTTCTATAGACGATATGGTTTAACTATTTGTTACAAAAAGAATGATAAATGACTACATAATCAGTTTAATATGATGAGGGGTGTTTTTTTGCTTTGAAAGGCAACTAATATTAAAAGAAGAAGTACAACCCGATACTTGCAGTTAACATATCAGTCTTCGATTCAATAAGCGAATATTCTATTGTATCGTAGTAGAGGGAAATGGATTCGCGATCAAGGTAGGAAGTTGTTGTGCCGAATAAGTAACGAACTTTCAAATCTATGTAAACAGAACCGTGATTAAAAAAAGCATCACCTAAAGATAGAAATTTTAAACCTACTCCCGCACCATAACTCCATGCCCAGTCATCAATCCAGAGGGAAACCCTGTCGTAATAGTCGTATCCGATTTCAGTATTTGAAAAAATATAACTTCCGCCAAATAAAGTTTCGCAGTAAGGTCTTACAGAGCCGGAATAACTTCCAATCTGGAAAAGAATATGCATGCTTGCAAAATTATTTGCCCTGTTAAAACTTAAAGATAGTTCGTTATCGTAAGGATCGTTTACAAAGCGGAGACCGTAAGAAACATAACTAAAGTTTATCCCGATCCCGTAAGGAACTTTTTTAGAGGGGGTGAAAAAGAAAAGCTCGGTGGTTGTGCCAAAACCGGTTGCGGCGGTGAAATCCTTAAACTCACCCATTGGAAAAGCAGTAGTAAAATAGAGTGAAGCAGATGGCTGTGCAAAAGAAGTGATAAAAATTGATATGGTAACAGCTGTAATGTGTAAAATTTTTTTCATCTGGGTATTTCCTTTATCTCTTGTTCATATCAAATCCTTTGCCTGTTGTTTAAATAGAATAATCAATTATTTTGTATTGAAATCAACTTAGATTCTAACTATTCGTCAGGTTAGATGAAAGGGGAAGTAAGATAGTGTATGATTATTTATTCGTGGACGTATAAGAAGGAGGACAATTTAGAACTCCGGATTAACCTGATGAGCTTTTCAATATTTATTTTTCCAGCCCAATCATACGGGTCAACTCAACAAATCTTTGATCCGACTTCAAATTATTGTAAATAGGACTGGCTTTTATATAAACCAGTATGCCGAAATGCTCATCATATGCTTTATATAATGAATCAAATGCATTGTCATAATTTCCAAG
>CAZPSY010000170.1:0-2158 GCA_964589295.1 uncultured Ignavibacteriaceae bacterium | reverse complement strand
TAACATTAGCGGTAAAGCTTCATCATTTCTGCCTAGCAAAGCAAGAAAGAGTGCATATCTTTCGTATGCAGCAGCGAAGCCAGGTTTAAGCTCAATTGCTTTTTTAAAATTATTTTCGGCATTTTCCCAATCCCATTCCAATCTAAACTGGAGATATGCCAATGAGTTGTAGGCATCGGCAAGGGAATTATCTATTTGAAGCGCATTGTTAACTGCGTCTTTTGCGAGTTTGATTGCCTCATCCCTGGAAAAAGATCCATAACCTGCGCCCCCAATCAAAGTATAACAATCAGCAAGACCCACATAAGGGAGTGCATAGTTGGGATCTAATTCTATTGCACTGTTAAAATATTCTATTCCTTTAAAAATTGATTCAGCAGTCTTTATATTTAATTGGTATTTACCCAATAAATACAATCTATACGCTTCTGCATTTTCAGTCCCCTTTTTCTCAATTTGTTGTTTCTCTGATGCAACAAGTTGAATTTTTAATTCGTTGGCAATTCTTAATGCAATATCACTTTGAATAGCAAATATATCTTTCAACTCCCTGTCATATTCTTCTGTCCAAAGATGTTCCTGTGTTTTTACATCAATTAGCTGCACTGTTATGCGCGCTAAATCTGAGGCTTTACGCACACTACCTGCTAATATGGTTCCCACGTCTAGCTCTTTTCCAATTTCTTCAATATCCAGCTGTGAATTTTTATACTTCATCACCGAGGTTCTCGCAATTACATTTAATCCACTAATCTTTGCAAGTTGGGATATCAGTTCTTCTGTCATACCATCCGCAAAATAATCATCTTGCGAATCGTTGCTAATATTGAGAAGCGGCAAAACAGCAATCCTGATATTCCTTTCGCTTATTCCCGAATCCTTTGTGCTATTCCAGATTATTAAAACCGATAACACTACCAGTACTATTAAAACGATGGAAATGAAATTTCTTTTTGTAGTAGGTTTAAAGGTGATTTGCTTCTTCGGTTGTTTCAGATTCTTAATCCAGGGAAGATCAATTGAATAAATATCAATCGGGGATTTTATGTTCTTTAGATTTTTAGTGCCAAGTTTAATTAATGGCAAATCAATTTTATTATGAATTTGACGGTAAACATCTTCCGATAGACATATACCGCCAGGTACAGAAAGTGGTTCTATTCTTGCAGCAATGTTTACGCCGTCGCCATGCACATGCTTTCCCATATGCACAACATCACCGACATGTAAACCAATACGAATTAATATTTTTTTTTCAGGTTCAACTTTTAGGTTACGCTCATGCAGTACTTTCTGCATTTCAATTGCACAATTAGTTGCTTCCAATGCACTCTTAAATTCAACGAAAAATGCATCACCCGCAGTTTCAACTTCATTGCCTCGGTGTTTGGGAAAAATCGGGCGAAGAATATTCCTGTGTTCCTGAAGAAGCGCAAGTGCAAGCGATTCATTTTTCTGAACCATGGCACTGTATCCAACCATATCAGTAAACATAATTGCTGATAATTTTCTGTGTCTTCCCAGGCTTTCCAATTCTTCTATTGATTTGTATGATTCTTTCTCCTTTATAGTTCGCTTGTCTGTTGAGATTTCATTTACAGAAGCAGGACTCTTCATAACAGCTCTCAAATCATATAGGAGTTCCATAACATATTGATATCGTTCACCGGAATTTTTCATTAAGCACTTGTTCACAATATTCACAAGTGTATTAGGAATATCATGTACATAATTGGAAATTTGATAAGGATCTTCATTAAGAATAGAATAAATAACCGCCTGTTCATAATCGCCCTTAAAGGGAAGCTGACCGGTTAGCATTTCATAAAACACAACTCCGAATGACCATATATCTGTTCGATGATTAACTTCTTCTCCTTTTGCCTGTTCGGGCGACATATAAGCGGCTGTTCCTATGGTTGAACCTATTATGGTTATACCAGGATCATTTAGAGTTTTAGCCAATCCGAAATCAAGTATCTTAACTTCACCTCGATTAGTTATCATTATGTTCGCTGGTTTTATATCACGGTGAGTAATGCCTGCCTCGTGTGCTCTTTGCAAACCTTGTGCAATATTAATGCAATAATCAACCACCTCATTAATTTTAAGCGGACCGTTTTCTAATTTCTTCTTTAATGTTTCCCCCTCGTAGCAA
>CAZPSY010000169.1:0-4313 GCA_964589295.1 uncultured Ignavibacteriaceae bacterium | reverse complement strand
TCGCTTAATAAAGAATATGATCCTTACTCAGTAGATTTGAACGATGCAATAGAAATTATTGAAGCAAAGCGAAAAGCTGATGCTGAAAAACTTATAAAAGTATTTGATGAAAATCCGGATTACCAGATCCTTAATGGAAGATGGGGACCTTACCTAAAAGCAGGCAAAAAAAATATCCGCCTGCCAAAAGACCGGGAACCTGATTCGTTTACGCTTGAGGAATGTATAGAGCTTGCCGAAAATCCTCCCGAACCCAGGAAAAAGGGCAGATCAAAGAAGAAATAGGAGCTTCAAACTGAATATTAAAAGATTGTGTGCTGTAACAATTAAATCGATTTTGATGCTGTATAATTACATTCATTAAAATTTAATTGAAGCTAAAGAATAGTTATCTTTGATCTGCTTAAATCAAACTTATACCATAAGAGTGTTAGAAAATTGATATGATAATTTCTCAGATCACCTGGAATGTAAGTCCCGAATTATTTAATCTTGGACCAATATCTGTTAGATGGTACGGGTTACTTTTTGCAATGGCGTTTGTGGCGGGCTACCTAATCCTTACCTGGGTTTACAAACAGGAAGGAAGAGAGAAAAGCGAGGTTGAAAAATTTACAATTTATGCGATTTTTGGAACGGTAATTGGCGCACGTCTCGGTCACTGTCTTTTTTACAATCCTGAATTCTATCTTTCCAACCCATTGGAAATAATAAAAGTTTGGAGAGGCGGTTTAGCCAGCCATGGTGCTGCAGTGGGAATTGTGCTTGCACTTTATTTTTATACTAAAAAAATGAAAGATGTTAATCTTATCTGGCTGCTTGATAGGGTTGTAATTGTTGTTGCACTCGGCGGTTCCTTTATCCGGCTGGGAAATCTTTTTAACTCGGAAATTATTGGCATACCTACAGATTTATCCTGGGCGTTTATTTTTACACGAGTAGATGATATTCCCAGGCATCCTGCACAACTGTACGAATCGATAACATATTTTATAACCTTCCTCGTTCTGCTTTTTACATACATCAAAAAGAAGAAAAGTCTGGGTAACGGATTCATATTTGGTTTATTCCTCATAATGGTTTTTTTATCTAGATTTTTTATTGAGATTATAAAAGAGAACCAATCAGATTTTGAAGCAGGAATGCTTTTAAATATGGGTCAGCTATTAAGCATTCCTTTTATAGTTGCGGGGGTAATTTTTATAGTTAAATCTTTTAAGAAACCTGGTAAAAAAGAGATTAAGAATAAAAAGAAAATAACTTAATAAACGAAGATGTGCAGTCATCATATAATTAAAAAAATATTCTTCCTTGTTTTCTTATTCCAGTTAACTCCTGCAGCACAACCGGAATATGTAACTACCATTCATCCATATAAAGAAATTCTTGAGAGAGTTGTTGGAGAAAGAGGAAAAGTTATTTGTTTACTACCACCAGGTTCATCTCCGCATACGTTTAATATCTCACCTTCGGAAGTAAAAGCAATAGAATCAGCCGATGCACTTTTTTATGGTGCAAAAAACCTGGATGAATGGGCAATTAGGTATAACAACCCTAATAAAATTGAACTTCTAAGTTTGCTGCCTGCTGATTCTCTATTAAATATCGTTTCAATAAGGAATGAAAACCTTGGTATCGATCCGCACTTTTGGACTGATCCTTTACTTGTAAAAATTATTCTACCACAACTAACTGCTAAACTATGCAGCATCGACCCTGGTGGCTGCATAATATATAA
This sequence comes from uncultured Ignavibacteriaceae bacterium, assembly GCA_964589295.1. Taxonomy (GTDB): domain Bacteria; phylum Bacteroidota; class Ignavibacteria; order Ignavibacteriales; family Ignavibacteriaceae; genus JAZGGS01. Next base: position 2,575 of record CAZPSY010000169.1, on the reverse strand, counting down.
AACTAATGCAGAAGAATTTTCGAAGGAACTTGAATCAATATATAACGAGATTAGCAAAAATTTAATACAGGTTAAAAAGAGAACGGTTATATTATCACATCCTTTCTTTCAATATTTTTTAAAGCGGTTTAATTTTACACTTGCAGGAATTATAGAACCGATTCCCGGTAAAGAACCCACGCCTAAAGAGCTTAAAGAGATTATAGATATTGCAATTAAAAATAATGTTGAATCAATCTTCACTCATATTCAGTTGCCTGATAATGCAGCTCACCTGCTTTCCGAATCGACCGGAATAAAAGTTTACACTTTAGATCCGGTTGGCGGAGTAGAGGGAAGACAATCTTATAAAGAAATTTTAAAATACAATGCAGATATAATTTTGAAAGCAATGAAATGAATAATGAATCGATTATAGTAAAAAACTTAAGAGTTAAATATGGTAGTGTAACAGTACTAGATGATATCAATTTCAGCGTTCCTAAAAATTCGTTTGTTTCAGTTATCGGACCAAATGGTGCGGGAAAATCTACACTTATAAAAGTTCTTCTCGGGCTAAAAAAATACTCTGCAGGCAAGGTTTCCCTATTTGGCAAAGAGCCCACAAAAGTTGATCCGCACTTAATAAGTTATGTTCCACAGATAAAAACCATGGATAGAACTTTTCCGGCAATGGCTGTAGAGTTGGTGCTGTCCGGGTTAAAACAACGATGGCCCTGGAAACTGGGAGGAGATGCAAGAGTGAAGGCAGAAAATGCCCTGCAGCTGGTTGGTGCAGAAAGAATAGCCAATCGCCCTATTGCAGAACTTTCAGGCGGAGAACTTCAGCGGGTTTGTATTGCACGAAGTATTGTAAAAAATCCTAAGCTTATTATCCTGGATGAACCCGCAGCAGGTATTGATGCAGTTGGCGAATCAGATCTATACAATTTGATGGAAGAATATCAGCATAAATCCGATGCAACATTTTTGATGATTACCCACGACTGGCATATAGCAAATCACCATTCCGATTTTGTGCTGGTGCTAAACAAAAAACAAATAAGTTTTGCTCCTCCATCACAATCACTTATTGAAGAGAACATGAGAAGAGCTTTTGGGCATATCGGGCACGATCATTCATTAAAAACCGGGCACCAAAATAATGTTTGATTTGCTCACTCTTCCATTTATGCAAAGAGCACTGATCGCAGGGCTGCTTATTGGATTTCTTGCAAGTTACTACGGCGTATTTGTTGTTCAGCGCGGGCTTAGTTTTTTAGGAAGCGGTTTAGCTCACGCTGCCTTTGGTGGAGTAGCCTTAGGTTTATTGCTGGAATCGGAACCGCTATGGATTGCAGTACCTTTTACTATTATTGTAGCAATAGGTATTACCTGGGTTAAACACCGAACTGCACTTGGAAGCGATACAACTATCGGTATATTTTTTTCTGTTTCGATGGCATTGGGAATTATATTTTTATTTTTAAGAAAGCAATATTCCGCTGATGCTTTTACATACTTGTTTGGATCAATACTCTCGGTTACTACCATTGATATAATATTTGCAGCGAGCATTGTTTTAGTTACAATTTTATTTTTTCCCTATTGGAAGCGATGGGCTTATTCTTCATTTGACAGGGAGCTTGCACAAGCTGACAGAATACCGGTTTTGCTTGATGATTATATTCTAAGCATACTTATTGCTGTTACAGTAGTTGTTTCCTTAAAACTGGTTGGCATTGTACTGATAGCAGCTTTTCTTATAATACCGGCAGCAAGCGCAAGATTATTAAGTAAAAGTTTTAGCAGAATGACTGTTGTTTCTGTTTCGGTTGGAATGTTAAGTGCCATCAGCGGGCTTTGGATCTCTTATTATCTCGACGTACCAAGTGGTGCAACAATAATTCTACTTCAGGCAGTTGTATTTTTTCTTGCAATAGTTTATCATTCTGTAAAAGATAAATAACTCTTAACTATTTTCTCAAAATCGTTAAAACTTTGCTCACCTATAAAAAATTCTTTTTGAACTCCGGTTTTGTCATAAATAAATGTAGCGGGTATTGCCCCACTCCAATCTTTGCTCATGAAATTGATAAAGTCCTCCGGATCATTAATTTCAATAATATAATTGGTAAATAAAGAGTTAACCTGTTGTAAAAATGGATTTACTTTCGATTCAATTTCTTCCAATAAATCAACACTTATTCCAATTACCTCAATTTCATCATCATAATCCTCTGCCATCCGCATTAAATCTGGGAATTCTTCCCTGCATGGAATGCACCATGTTGCCCACACATTAATTAATAGGGGCTTACCTTGCCTCGTATTAATGATATCATTCAACTCTTCAAGATTTATTATTTCAACATTAAATTCATCACTTTTTTGATGCTGGAATAATTCGGATACAGGATAGTTGATGACGCTAATAAATGAAATAAAACTAAATATTATCGTACTAACTATCATTTATTAAACTCTTTTAATTGTGCAACCAAATGCCTTGGTTCTTGGTTTGGTCACTGTCATACCCTTCAGAATTTCATCAAGAGCATTTTTTAAATCTTGTACGGTTATGTTTGATTTATTC
>CAZPSY010000168.1:0-4314 GCA_964589295.1 uncultured Ignavibacteriaceae bacterium | reverse complement strand
CAGGCTGGGGATGTATAATTAAAACAAGGCTTGGAATACACGACGGTGTGCTCGATAATTGTACAGATGAAGGAACGCTTATACTTGAGTTGGTTGGGAAAGAAAAAGATAAGAGTGAACTAACCCGAAAACTATCGCTATTAAAAGGGGTTACTACAAAAAGAATTGATCTTAAAGTTACAGAAGATTAATTCTATGGGTTGGGTTTTAGCCAAACTTTATTAAAACATAAATTCCAACCCGGCTGATAGTACCTGGTTTTTATAATTATAGAACGTATCATTTGAGTTGTTACGAATATATTCCCAGTTAAGATCACCATATAATCCTGGTATAATTCCACCAAGACTTGCTTCCAGCTGCACACCAAACCTAAGCTGGTTGTCTTCCCTGTTAAAATCAAAAGAGTTTCCCTGGATATCTGCAACTGGCAGGTTTGGAAAATATTTGTTTGCATAATTTGCATAGCCGCTTAATATTAGTATCGATGACAGCATTTGCTTAATCTTTACTCCACCATCATAACCTTCGTTGGAATATTGATCGTAAAGAATTTCATCTTCGTAGTAAAAATATTCATCTATGTTAATGTACCTGTTGCCGCTTATTATATTTTTCCTATACTGTGCGTAAACACTTAATCCCGTATTATCTGATAGTGACTGCGCTAACTGAACAAACGAACTAACCTGCAAAGCATTATCAGCAAGAGATGAAGATTGGTAATTCTGCATATAATCCTTAAAATCTCCTTGGACACCTAAAAGTAGCGAAGTTTTTGATGAGAAAAGTGATCTGTATTTTATAAATGCTTTGTGCTCGTTGTAAGAAAAAACTTCGAGGTTTAAATAATTTATTCCGTTGTAAATGTAACCGCCTAAGATAAAATCATTATCAGCAGTATATTGCTTATGGTTTGCATAAAGAGATAGCTGGTTCCAATCGTAAACTGTATAGCCTTCATCGTAACTACGCCAACTATAATTAGCTCCTATGTTTAGCGGGTTACCTTCGCCAACAAAATATGTATTAACAATCCCGGCTTTATGTGTAGCTGAAGATTTAAAAACATTTTCATTAAAGCGGGTAAGGTTTCCATCGTAATAAAAATTAAAGTTGTTGCTGCTCGATTCTATATCATAACCTGCGCCGAATGAAAAACTGCTTACAAAATCGGTGACAGCAAGATAATTATTATAAATATTATCATCATAGTAACCATCATAACCTGTGTAAAAACTAAACTGTGCTTTAACACTTTGTGAACTTAAAATAAAAATAAACAGCAGAACAATTGCTGAACGTTTTGCTAACATTTTAATACTATTTCCTTCCGCCATGATTTCCGCCTTCTTTTCCTTTTTGTTTTCTCTTTCTCATTTTCTCAAAACTCATACCTTCAGCCCTGTTATCACAAATTCCATCTCCATCTTTATCAATAAATACATCTTTCTTCTTTTTTGATTTATCAAAGGAAGGCATTATCTGGTCTTCATTTTTTTCAATTTTTTTATCATCATCTTTAGGTGAACCTTTAGAGCTATCGCTTTGTGCATAAATGCTAAAACTTAAAACTGTAGCTAAAAACAATGTGATTAAGAATATTTTTTTCATTTTTCTATCCTTTCAATTAGTACTATGTTCAAACTAAGTGCCAAAGAAATGAGACTACTTTCCTTTCAAAAATGATAATAATTTACTTTCATTACTACTATTTTTTTGAATATCACGACCTTATAGTCGAATCCTTCGACTTAAGGGACGAGAAATTTATGGAAGCCACATAAAAGATGGATCTAATTTATTGATAGATACTGGAGTGGGTTATTTGACTGGAAGCTGAATAGTAAAACATGTACCGGGATTTTTCATACTACCAATACCAGATGGACTATGAACCTTAATCGTTCCTCCATGGCGCTCTATAACCTGCTTAACAACTGATAAGCCTAATCCTGAACCATCGGTGGATATTTTTTTGGCATTTGATGAACGATAAAAATCATTAAATATTTTAGACAGGTCTTCTTTTGGTATTCCAATTCCGTCATCACAGATTTCCAGAACCTGGCTGCCATTTTTATTTTTTAATGTTAGAACAACTTTTCCTTCATCGATTCCATATTTAATCGAGTTGCCCACAAGATTTGATATTGCCAGGTTTAACAAAAATTTATCGCCGCGTATTTTTTCTTTTTTAGTTCGTTCATCGTTAAAGGCTAAATTGATGAGCATTGCTTCTGCTGTAACTTTTCTGTTCCTTATTATGGCTGCTACAAGTCCTGCAAGGTTTACATCTTCTTCATCAAACTCATCATACAATTTTAACTTGGATACATTTAACACATCATTGATCATTCCAATTCCCTCATCGGAACGATATTTTGCTCTTATAATTTTTTCTTCTACTTCCTCGTTAATTGGCCCAAGAAACTTCTGTAAAATCAGGTCTAAGTAAGATGAAATAGCTGCCAGTGGAGTTTTTAATTCGTGTACAATTCCCATTATATATTTTTGCTTCTCTTTTTCCGCAGCATTAATCTTAATAAGTGAATCGTAAAGATCGCGTTCTCTTTTATAGAGTTGTTTTGCTATTCCGTTTGCAAGGTAAACACTTATAAGAACAGTAAAACCGAAAGCGAGCATGTATGAAATAACAAAATATAGATTTTCGCTCAACTCAACCCCTAGTAAACCAATAATATGATGATGTGGAATTATTCCGAAATACTCCAGCATTATCATTCCGCATAGAAGTATGTAACTAACCAAAGCCATCAAATACACAGCAAAGCCTGGAAGGATTAAGCTTCCTATTATCATATGGAATACAAAAAACATGTAAAGAGGTGATTCGATTCCACCTGTGAAATAGACTAATAATAATAGGGCGATAAGATCCAGCACCATCTGAATAAGTGAAAAGTGCAGTGGATTAATTGTGCCTGGCTCACATTTTAAAAATCTTCGGAAATAGTGAAGCAGGCTGTTGTATGTTAAAATTGAAATAGATATGATACTAAATGAAATTAATTGGGTGGGTGAATATTCAATTTTTAACACCAGGTAAGAGAATACTAATATTCCGGTGAGCATAAGAAATGCCCAGTACCTCATCTGGATAAACCATAAATTTCTTCGTCTGATGGCTTCCCAGAATTCAGTATAATTATGTGCCCAGGTCGGAATTAAACTTATCATTAATTTTTTTACACCATCTTATCTAAAAATCTTAGTACAAAATTACACATTGTTATTCTGAGGAGCGAAGTTGTCATGCTGATACATCTTTTCATAAATAACACTAAACCTTAACTACAAACTTTTTAAAAACCGTTGAAACGGTTTAAATGGAAATGGTTTATTTTTCTAACCCCCGACCTGCCTACAGCAGGCAGGCTTAAGTCGGGGGTTAACTCATACAAAATTAAAAAGGTTCAATGTTTTAACAGTTTATAACGAGACAGCTTGGTTAGTTTGCTTAACTACGCTATATATTTTCCCCTCTTTGTATAATGTGTATGAAGCAATTTATGTGATTGCTTTCCGCAAGGTCCATCGGTTAAAAATTTATCATAGAGAGTTACAACGTGTTCGTTCTCATGCGATTTGCGGACAGGCAGAGATTCATCTTCTTTATAAAGTGCCTCTGCTCTTTTCTTTCTTATCTCCTCAGTTGTTGGAATAGGCTGACCACCGCCGCCAAGACATCCGCCGGGACAAGCCATAAATTCAATGAAGTGACATTCGCTAAACTTTCCACCTGCTTTTATATCTTCCATTATCTTTTTGGCATTTGCAGTACCGTGTGCAACAGCAACTTTTAGAGTTGCGCCTTTTAGCCAATCCCAATTTGGAACCAGGTGTTTTAATATTTGGGGAACAGGTCCAACTTCATTAATTGGTAACTCTACATATCTAACACCTTCAAAACCTCTTACGGGTGTTATATTAGCATTTTTAAAAAGATCTTCCGTTTTCTTGCCCGTTATCAGTTCAATTACTGTTCTTAGTGCAGCTTCCATTACACCTCCTGTTGCACCAAAAATTAATCCGGCACCTGAAGCCTCACCAAAAGGTTGATCGAAATGAGATTGAGACATTTCGGGTAAATGAATTCCTGCTTCTTTTATCATTTGTCCCATTTCTCTAGTAGTTAATCCATAATCAACATCCTGGTAACCAGAGTCGTTCATTTCAGGTCTGTTGCATTCAAATTTTTTAGCAGCACAGGGCATCAAATCAACTGTATCAAGATCTTTAGGATCGATGCCGGTTTCCTTTGCATAGTATGTTTTTAACAATGCACCGTAC
>CAZPSY010000167.1:0-4323 GCA_964589295.1 uncultured Ignavibacteriaceae bacterium | reverse complement strand
AAGATTACGTGAGCATTTTAGCCAGGTCTACCGTGATATGACTCAGAAGTTTAAGGAGCATGAGGAAGACCGTGTCGGTCGAGGTGGCGGGTCACTGTCCGCTCAATTGAAAATAGGAGACTTAGTACTCTTACGACGAGACCCAAGTGTCCGTCGCGAGGGAGCTCTCCGTTTTCAGGAGAGAGTTTATGCTGATGTTTTTCGGATTGTGCGCATTTTTCTATTTTATTGTTGTTCGACTAACGTAAATATTTTCAATTTATGATTTGATAATATAACTATATTTATTTTGTAATAAATTATTTGTAAATAGTGCGGCCTATGCTGAACTGTGTGATAAACGGAAAGATAAATAAATGCAGGCATTTCAATTTACTTTACAGCAAGATCATTTCTCACTATCTTAATTAATACAGAAAGAATTTATTTTAACAAATTATCCCTTAAAAAATTTTTGATTGAATTCCTGAAAAAGTTTTTTCTCCTGCTTCTCTTTTTTTCGTTACAAACAACGAATTGTTTTGCGCAAAGTTCGATAGACACGCTTGAATATAAAATTACATTACTACCGGTGAACCGCATCTTTACAAATTTTGACAAACAGTTAACCACATATTATTTAAACAGCGGCTTTGATGTTTCCGCTTCATCCGACCCTTTTAGTTTTAGTATAAAAGAAAATTTCCGTTCCACACTTGTAGAAGCGAGCAGTAACAGCATAAGAGATGAACAATACATAGACTTTAGGGGATACTATAAATTTAATAATGGATTAAATTCGGGATTATCTGTAAAAAGCAACCTCTTATCGGATGACAGACAATTAGCAATAAACCAGACTGCAATTAACCACGCTACATTTTTTACTGAAATTGAATTACTGAGACAGATCTATCTTACTCCTTACGGCGGCTTTTCAATTAACAAGCAGGTTGGAACAACAGACCGCGGTGCTATTTATGGCTTTGAGAGTTTGATAGATGATTTAGATTTTACAGATTTTTCTCTCCGTTCCGAATTAAAATTTGAAAATGAAGATATTTTCCCAAGAAAAAATTTGCTGCGATTCTTTAACCTTTTGGTGACCAACCCATTTAACCCGAATGTGATAAATTCGCTTAATACTAAATTTACACAGAGCAGGAAAGATTTCTATTTCCCGGCAGATTCAATTACATCAAGCCAGTTTAACATTACAAACAACATTGAAGGGAGAACAGAATCAATATATTTAATTCAGGACAGGCTTGTGTACAATGGTTTCCTGGATTTGTTTACGCTGGAACTATCAGGAAGACTCAACTGGCGTACAATTGACAGAGACACACGTTACAGGTCGCTGGATAAACAATCGCAAAACATTTTTGATTCAAAAATTGAAGAGCTTGGAATAGGCGCCGAATCTTCTCTTCTCTACAGAACAGGGAATTTAGATGGAGCACTTCGCCTAAATTATGTTGAGAGAGATGAAAAACATATCGCCAAAAGAATGGAGGGAGTTGATGAGAGCTTTTTTGAGCAGAGAAAAGAAATTGACAGCAGAAAAAATAGCAACTCTGGAAGAGCAACAATTTCCTTACTTGGAAACATTCAGATCGGCAATGCAGGCCGTCTGTCTATAAGCATGTTCCACAGTAAACTTAAATACGATACACCAAGCATTAATAACGATGATGACAGGGATGAGCTGCTCTCCATAGCCCGCATAAGGTATTCAAAATTTATATCACCCTTTTTTGAAATGTTTGCTAATGTAGAAGGAACTTACAGCCATATCGTTTACGTGTTTGCAAGCCGTAGTGCAAATAATAATATAAATCGTGTACTGCGGTTTTCAACAGGCGGCTATTACCACGGTGCACAGTTTTCCTCCCTCAACAATTTTGAAGTCTCTGCAAACTATACTGTTTACGATTTTGAAGATGTAGCTTCTAATCTTAGGAGTATATCGTTCAGGCAATTCACAGCCACCGATTCTACCAGGTGGAACTTCTCTAAAAAGTTTACACTGATAATTAATGGTTACATTAAACTTACCGACCAGGGAGACCTGGATTGGGATGAATTTGCTGAAAGACCCACAAGATACCTCGAAGAAATTTTTACAACGCCAAAAGTTGGTTATGTTATGAACAATGCACTTTTTGCTCTTGGGCTTCGTTATTTTTCTTTAAATACTTTTAACTATGATAAAAAAGACAGGATACCGGATACAAAGTTTTTAACGGTTGGACCCTTGCTCGAAATTGTTATTGGTTCCCCTTCACTCTACCTAAAAGTGAATAGCTGGTATGAATTTATTTCGACGAATGATGTGCCGGACAGGGAAAGAGCCAACCTTATTGTTGAAATGAGCTGGAAATTTTAAATTGAAAACCGATATTTTTTTATTATTTTGTTTAATAAAATTATAATAGAAATTGCCTGAAGACAGTTACCATATTGAAATAGAAAGTGATCCGAACAATTTAATTACAGTTGAAGAATTTGTTAATTATTTTGCAAAAGATCTTGGTTTGGATAATGAACGGTTTGCTGCACTCCTTTTAGCAGTTACTGAAGCCACTACTAATGCAATCATTCATGCAAATAAATGTGATGTTAATAAACTTGTAAGTGTTGATGTAGAAGTTGATAAAACAAAAATTATCATAAAAATAACTGATGAGGGGGAAGGATTTGATCCTTCAATAGTTCCAGATCCTACACAACCTGAAAATTTACTTAAAGATTCCGGGCGGGGCGTTTACCTGATGCGCGTTTACATGGATGATTTAAAATATAATATTACTCCCACAGGAACAGAAACCATTCTTACATTAAAGATTTAACTAATTTTCTATAATTCCCTCAATTATCTTCAAATAGATTTAATTTATTCTATCAAATAGTAACACCTCAAATTATTTTTGATTATTTTTACAGTTGTCAGTATAAAACAATAATCTAGAGGGAGTTAACAATGGCTAGAAAAAAAATATCACTAATCGGTGGTGGCCAAATTGGTGGAGTTTTGGCACAACTTATTGCTCAAAGGCAGCTTGGTGATGTTGTTATGTTCGATATCGTTGAGGATATGCCGCAGGGTAAAATGCTTGATATAGCGGAAGCAGCAAGGGTAGACGGCTTTGATGGGAAAGTCGAGGGAACCAATGATTATAAAGATCTTGCCGGTTCAGACCTGGTAATTGTAACAGCTGGATTACCCCGTAAACCCGGTATGAGCAGGGATGATCTTTTAACAACCAATGCCAAGATCATGAAATCTGTTGCAGAAGCTGTTAAAAATAATGCGCCCGAAGCTATATGCATTATAATTTCTAACCCGCTTGATGCAATGGTTACACTTTTCAAAAAAGTTACCGGTTTTCCAACGAACAGGGTGTTCGGTCAGGCAGGTATCCTGGATTCTTCAAGATTCTCAACATTTATTGCATGGGAACTTGGAGTTTCTGTAAAAGATGTTAATGCAATGGTGCTCGGCGGTCATGGCGATACAATGGTGCCAATTATCAGGCACTCAAACGTAAACGGAATACCTACGATGGATTTGCTGGAACGTAAGTACGGCGATGCAGCAAAAGCCAAAGAAGTTATGGATGTTATGGTTACAAGAACCAAAAAAGCTGGTGGAGAAGTAGTAGGATTATTAAAAACGGGTTCCGCTTTCTATTCTCCTGCATCCGCAGCAATCTCTATGGTAGAAGCAATTATTTATGATGAAAAAAGAGTGCTTCCGGTGTGTGCTTACCTGGATGGTGAGTTTGGTGTTGATGGCTACTATTTAGGAGTACCTGCTGTGCTAGGTGCAACAGGAGTGGAAAAAGTTGTTGAGTTTTCTTTAGATGAAACTGAACAAGCAGCGCTAGGTAATTCGATAAATGCAGTGAAAACTCTTGTAGCAGATATGGAACGGCTGGGATTCTAGGTCTCCTCTCATAATCTTTATCCAAACGATAGAGATCGAATAATTGAATGAGGCTTGGATTTTAAACTAAAAAACCCTCCTGCATTGGAGGGTTTTTTATTAAACTATTTAAGTAAAAAAGTTAAGCAGAATAAACACTTACAAAGCGTCTGTCACCTCGTTTTACTTCAAACTTAACAACACCTTCTGCAACTGCAAATAGAGTATCATCGCCGCCTTTTTTAACATTAGTGCCAGGATGAAATTTAGTTCCGCGCTGTCTTACAAGTATATTACCTGACACAACTTTCTCTCCGCCAAATCTTTTAACTCCAAGATATTGCGGGTTACTGTCTCTCCCGTTCCTGGTTGAACCCTGACCTTTTTTATGAGCCATAATTTTCCTCTTTAAGCAA
>CAZPSY010000166.1:0-4393 GCA_964589295.1 uncultured Ignavibacteriaceae bacterium | reverse complement strand
GCACATCCGGCAATCATTATAAAAACCATAAGGATCGATAATTGGAAAGCAAAAGTATATTTTGTAGAAAAAATTTTCATAACCGGTACTATTTTAAATTAATAACAGAAGCAGAATCTGTAATTAAAATTTAAGCTATATACAATTACATGTAAAACCAAATATTGTTAACTTTATTTTTAGAAAGAGATTTACTCGTTACAAAAACTCCCTTAAATAAATAAAAGAGGGCATAATGGATTTAATACTATTTATAACCGGATTGGTGCAAATAGCACTCTCGCTGCTTATCGGTGTACTTTTTATTTATGCAGCATCAAAGGTATTTCGGAAAATGATAAAAGGAATAAATGAAAACGATGAGCTTAAGAATAACAACATTGCCGTAGCAATCCTTAACAGCGCTATCATTATTGCATTAATTCTTGTCGTAAGCAGCTCAATAGATTCTGCGATAACCATATTTGGAAACACGCTTCGTAATCCCGATGCCATCTTCTCTACATACGTTCGAACAGCATTGATCATGCTGTTACATATAATCATTGCTGGAATAGTTGCATTTTCATCTATATATATTGCGATGCACATTTTTATGTGGCTCACCAAAGATCTAGATGAGCTGGCAGAAATAAAAAAGAATAATATCGCCGTAAGTTTGCTTCTTGGTATTATAATCATCTCGATTGCGTTATTACTCCAGCCGGGAATAACCACTATTCTAGATTCACTTATTCCTTACCCGTCGGTTTCATTAATCGATATAGGTAATTTATAGTACAGTAAAGTTATGCTTCAAAATCAGATGCTTAAGCAGAACAATCGCTCGCGTGCAGGATGTATGAAGAAGGGTTTCTTTGGTTGTGCTTTTATCTTCTTATTTTTCTTTGTAATGATAATTGCAATCTTCATTTCTATTGAACTGCCTGAAATCGATCTATCGGTTGATGGAACCGAAAAAAATAAATATGAGATTGTTACCGACAGCTTAACGAATGAGAAAGTAATTAATTCCTCTTTTTCATGGAGATTCATGGATAACAATCTTCGCAGGAAAAAATATGATTTGTCATTCAGGCTGCTTGAAAAAGATGTTAAAAAAGCAATGGATCATATCGAACAAATATCAGAGATGAGTTACAGAGAGCTTGGCGTTAATTTCGGAACAAACTCGCCCGACCCAGTAATTGAGGCAAGAGTGGTTTGGGCGGAAGTTTATAGACGCGTTTTTGGTAATTCAATCCCACAAATGAAATCTATATTTGAAGGATTTAACAACATATTTGAAGAAGAAAAACTCGGATCTAAAGACCGTGTGATTTTTGTTGTAACTTTTGTACAGAATATACCATATGACCGACCCGGCGGTGTGCTCGATCTTTTTCCACCAATTGGTACTCTTGCCTATAGGTTTGGAGATTGTGATTCTAAAGCATTGCTGCTTTATGTTATTTTAGAAAAGATGAATGTTGATTGTGCAATGCTATGGAGTTACAAATATAAACATGCAATGCTTGGCGTTTCACTTTCAAGAGGCGGACAGTTTAAATCCATTAATGGAAAAAAGTATTACTTCCTTGAAACCACTTACCCCGGCTGGCAGATTGGCGACCTGCCCCCTGAATTTAAAAACAAAAGATTCTGGTTTATTGATGAAATAGATTCAGACCAAAAAGTTTTAACTGATGGAGATGAAGAATTGATTGAACCAGAAGTGGAAGATTTTGATAAGGAGACTAAACCTTCTCCTGCTAATCCTTAATTGATAAAAATTAGGAGAAAATTTAATTTTTTTATTAAACTTATATTTTTTTTATTGCAGCGCAGATTTCACTGCTACTGGTATTTTAGCTGGTCTTAGGTTTAACATGGGACAGATTGTAAATTAAAAAACTTAGTATCTTAACCACCAAATAAATTGAAAATCGATCGTTATCCAAGTTCAAACATATTGATTGATTCTGGCAGCTTGGCATCTATTTCAGCTATTTCACTATCGCTCAAACGAAATTCCATAGCACCAATAATGCCATCAATCTGATCAGGTCTGCGTGCACCAACTATAGCTCCTGTTACTGAAGTAAGCCGAAGAGTCCATGCAATTGCAACTTCAGCAGGAGTTTTTCCATGCTTCTCACCGATATCACGAAGCAGTTCAACAAGTTCAAGGTTTTTGGTTAAATGCGGTTCCTTAAAAGCAGGATTTATGTGCTTTCGCCAATCAGTATCATGTAGTGCTTCGATGCGTTCACGGGTCATCTTGCCAGTGAGCAACCCATTATGCATAGGCGAGTACGCAATCACTCCAATATTGTTCAGTTCACAGTATGGAAGAATTTCTTGCTCAATATCTCGCATAAGCATTGAGTAAGGTGGCTGTAGCGATGTTACTGGTGTAATTTTTTGCGCACGCTCAAGCTGGGCAACATTAAAGTTTGAAAGACCAATTGCTCTTACTTTTCCTTGTTCTTTAAGTTTTGCCAATTCAGTCCATGCTTCCTCAATTTCAGAATCAGGGCTTCCGGGAGGCCAAGATGGCATATGAATTTGGTACAGATCAATAACATCAACATCTAAACGATTTAAGCTGTCTTCTGCTTCTTTGCGAATTGATTCAGCTTTCATATTGTGGCTGAAGTTATTGCTTTCATCCCAGACCAAGCTGCATTTTGTGAAAACGTAAGGACGATTATTGTTTCCAATATCTTTGAGGGCTTCTGCAACGATTTTTTCCGAGTGACCGAAACCATAAATAGCTGCAGTATCAATCCAATTTATACCGCTCTCCACTGCGTGCCTAATTGTTGCGATGGATTCTTTATCATCCTGCGGTCCCCATCCCATTGCGCCTTCACCTCCGATAGCCCAGGTACCAAGTCCTACAGGTGTGATTTGCAAATCAGAATTTCCAAGTTTTATTAATTTCATTAATCTCTCCAAATTGAAATATGAACTTTAATTTATTTAAGGTATTAGATTCTGAGTAACAGGTAATAAAGCCTCTCAAAACCCTTTGGCTTTGAGAGGAGAATAAATTATTGAGGGTAAGAAAATTACTTCCTCAATCCTGGTTTTTCCTGAAGAATTTCATCCGAATGTGTTGATGCATAACTCCAGAATTTTTTAAAAAATGCACTCCTATCATCAGCGTTTGGCCAACCTTCATTTACTAGTTCACCTTGTCTATTATTTGCGGCATCGATATCATTCCAGCTTGCATACTCAGTAATAAAAACCCAATCACGCATATCACTTCCACTTGAATGGCGCATTACTCTTTCGCTAATTATTTTTTCATTTTTTGATACGACCTTATCGTACCATTCCTGCATAAGAGTATTGAATTCAGTCATACTGCCGCCTTCGGGTGAAGATATCTTCCACGTGGTTACAGTATAATAGTGGGCATCCTGTGCAAAGCTGCTTGCTGAAAAAAACAATACAGCAACTGCAGTAGCAAAGATGAATGTGAATTTTTTCATTATGTTTTCCTTTCGGTTTATGTTAAAGAAGTTGTTTATTAGGTTAATTCTATTTGTGCTAATTATTCTTTCTTGGTTTTCATTTCAACGAGAATGAGTTCAAAGGGATTATCTCCAATATTTTCGGGTAAATGTTTCCCTGCAGGTGTCCACAAGGTCATACCCGCTGTAGGCATACTTTCTTGAGTCGTTCCGTCTGGAAAAGTGAATTTGCTTTCTCCATCAGTCAAAAATATAGCAAATGCGTCTGGGTGCTCGTGCATAACAGATTTTTCTCCAGGTCCATAGTTAATTCTCAAAACACGAACTTCGTCGTTCTCAAATTCAACCTTGTAATGTTTTGGATCTACTTTTGTAGCATCCTGCGCAAAGCAATTCCCGCCCAGAAATAAAAATGTTATAAAAATTATTGCAAAGATCTTTGTTAATTGTTTCATAGTACCTCTCTGTACATATTATTATTGAATGAATTATTTAATGACATCAGTTTGATGTTTACTTAATTTATTTGGTTTTCATCTCAATCTGAATTACTTCAAATGGTTTATCACTAGTATTTTCAGGTTGATGTGTTGTTTCTGGCGACCATATGACTTGTCCGGCCTTAACTTTACTATCCTGTGTTGTCCCATCCGGTACAGTGAATTTTACATCTCCATCACTTAAAAATACCACTACACCCTCTGCATGAGAGTGCATAACAGATTTTTCTCCAGGTCCATAGTTAATTCTCAAGACACGAACTTCGTCGTTCTCAAATTCAACCTTGTAGTGCTTTGGATCTACTTTTGTAGCATCCTGCGCAAAGCTATTCCCGCCCAGGAATAAAAATGTTATAAAAATTATTGCAAAGATTTTTGTTAATTGTTTCATAGTACCTCTCTGTACATATTATTATTGAATGAATTATT
>CAZPSY010000165.1:0-4393 GCA_964589295.1 uncultured Ignavibacteriaceae bacterium | reverse complement strand
CTATTTCATCAGAATCATCTTTTTGGTTTTGGCATAACCTCCCACACTTAATTGATAAAAATATATGCCACAAGAAACAGAAAGAATAGTAATAATTAGGATTAATTGTTTCGTGAGCATAATCCTGATTTGATGTGTTAATATTTATCTAATCAAAATCGAGATGAAATTATTTACGCGGATTGTTTTTACGCCAGTCCTTTATATAATCGGCAATAGCATAAGTAGTTGCACCCGGGGTAAAAAGTTCACCAACACCTAACTTCTTTAATTCTTTAATATCATCTTCAGGAATTATACCGCCGCCAGTTAGTAATACATCATCAAGTCCTTTTTCATCCATAAGTTTTTTTATCTTGGGAAGGATAGTCATATGAGCGCCCGATAAAATACTTATTCCAATTATATCCACATCTTCCTGAACAGCAGCTTCAACAATCATTTCCGGAGTTTGCCTTAACCCGGTATAGATCACTTCCATACCGGAATCGCGCAAAGCTGCTGCAATTACTTTAGCTCCCCTATCGTGTCCATCTAAACCAGCTTTAGCAACCAGCACTCTTATTTTTTTACCCATTGTAGATGTCCTTGTATTTACTCACAAAAGAACGAATCTCATCAGCATACTCCCTCATAGCACCTTCACCGTACGATTTAAGTTTCGGTTCAAGACTGAAGTCGCTTTTAAAACGAGGAATTATGTGAAAGTGAAAGTGATAAACAGTTTGACCGGCAGAATCTCCGTTATTGGAAACTACATTAAAACCATCAGCATTCATGCTGCGTTTTACTGCACCTGCAATATATTGAGTAGCATTAATTACTTTTTCTAATTCATCTTTAGGAATAGTTAAAAAATTATCATAGTGTTTTTTAGGAATTACCAGGGTATGTCCGTAATTAACTGGACGTATATCGAGGAAGGAAACAATGCTATCATCTTCGAATAGTATCTCGGCTTCAGCTTTATTTTCTGCAATGTTACAAAAGATGCATTCCATAGTGTATAAAAATAATGTTAAAAGTTCATTTAGGCAAAGGTAATATGTTAAAACTAAATCATTTTAAGATAATTGTTCTTCTTTGGAAACGTACCGAAAATTCCACCTGTATGAATAAAGACGTTTCTTTTTCCTTTATTCTTTTTTAAAACTAAATCGTTATATGCAACAAATGCTTTGCCTGTATACGTGGGATCCAAAAGGATTCCTGTAGTTGAAGAGAAATTAATCATCTTTTTTAGTTTATCATCAGCTATATTTTTATATCCTTCGTTCGAATATCCATCAATAATTACCAGCCTGGTTTCATCAAGTTTACATGGAAGTTTGTAATCCAGCATACAACCTTCAGCAAGCTGTAGAATTTTTTTTCTTATTTCTTCTTCTGGAAAAAGAACGTTGACTGCATAGATTTTAATCTTCAGTTTTCTCAGTGATGCACCTACGAGCAATCCTGCTGCAGTTCCACCAGATCCACACGCAGCATAGATTCCATCAATCTTTTTAAGATCAACCTGTTTGGTTAATTCATCTATAAAAGAAATATAACCCCAGATGCCAAGGGTTGTAGAACCACCGGATGGAATTACATAAACTCTTTTTCCTTTTTTAACAAGTTTTGCTCTCTCTTCCGTCATTAGTTCATCCACATTAGAATAATCTTTTTTATTCAGGAAAGAAATTTCCGAGCCATACATTTTATCAAGAAAGAGATTTCCTTCCGTGCGCCTCCTGCTATCTCCCCAAAGAAATAACCTGGTTTTAAATCCTAACTTTGCAGCTGCCGAAGCAACAGCACGGGAATGGTTGGATTGATCGCCGCCGCAAGTAAAAATAATACCGGCTTTTTCTTTCTTTGCTTCGTAAAGAAGATATTCGAGTTTCCTGATTTTGTTTCCCGTAAAATCAGAGCCGGTGTAATCATCCCTTTTTATTAAAAATGATTTGCCTGTAAATTTTAAGGTCTCAAGCGGTGTGGGAAGATGAGCGAGGTTAATTTTTTTAGGAATTTTCATTTTTTCCTTCTTCCTTCTGTTTCCATTTGTAATATTTCCTTGCTCGATTCAAATCTTCCTGCGTATCCACGCCAATGCTTTCCATTTCTGTAACCACTATTTTTATTTTGAAACCGTTCTCAAGCATTCGCAGTTGTTCAAGATTTTCAATTCTTTCCAGGTCTGTAGGTTTCAATTTTGTAAACTCCAAAAGCGCTTTACGCCGGAAAGCATAAAGACCTATGTGCTTGTAAATTTCTGCCTGCTCTATTCTTTTCTCATCAGTATGAGCTTCTCTAACAAAAGGAATTGGTGAACGTGAAAAATAGAGCGCATTATTTGTATAATCAAAAACAACTTTAACAATATCTGGAGAGTTTAATTCTTTGACCGTGGTTATTCGTTTTGCAAGAGTAGATACCTCAACTTCCTTATCGAAGAGCAAAGGTTCAATCGCCTGGTCAATCATTTCGCCACTTATAAATGGTTCATCCCCCTGGATGTTTACAATTATTTTAGCATCATCCATTTTTTTTGCAATATGTGCAATCCTATCTGATCCGCTTACAAAATCTTTAGATGTTTCTATTGCTACTCCTCCAAAACCGCGAACTACTTCAGCAACTTTTTTATCATCAACAGCAACAATAATTTTATTCATCAATTTAGATTTTGAAGCACTCTCATAGGTGTGCTGGATCATAGGTTTGCCTCCAATATCGGCAAGAGGCTTACCCATCAAACGAGTAGAAGCAAAACGTGCAGGGATTATACCAATAATCATTTTTCTTTAAGATGATTTTTTACAATTATCTCTCTCACTTTATTCATCAGTTCCATTTCATCTTTGCGCGATTCAATTCCTTCAGTTGAAATTGGTTTATCAAAATGAACATGAATTGTTCCCGGTTTAAGTTTGAATGTTTTTTTTGGCATAATCTTATGCGATCCACTAATTGTAACCGGCACGATCGGAAAACCTACCTGTGAAGCCAATCTGAATGCTCCCCTTTTGAAGGACTGAATCTCCCCGGATTTACTTCTTGTTCCTTCTGCGTAAACAACCATTGAAATATTTTTTTTCACAAGCTTTACTTTTGCTTCCTCAATACTCTTCATAGCACTTTCATAATTTTTTCTATCTATCATAACATAAGGACCAAGATATAGCTGCCATCCAAAAAATGGAATTTGTGAAAGTTCTTTTTTAAAAATCATTGCCATATTATTTGGGATTGACTTTTGAAGTGTTACAATATCATACAGGCTTGCATGATTTGACACAAAAACATACGCTGTATCGTGTGAAAAATTTTCTAATCCAGTAACTTTTAATTTAATCCTGCTTATTAAAAGTATTCCACCGGAAAAATATTTTGACAATTTGAAATATAGATAATAACTCCTGTCAACCAGCGTAAAGATTAGAGCAAAGATTGAAGAAATAAAAGTATGAATAACAATCAGGAATAATTTAAAGATGGTTATCATTTAACTTTTCCCCTGCTCTGTAACTGCTTTGTCAGTATTCTCAAATGCTTTAAATGAATTACCTGCTAAGCTGCTTATTGCAGAGATTCTATTTATAATTGAAGGATGGCTATAAAAAAACCATTCCACAAAAGGATGAGGTTCTTTATCACCTAAATTTTGTTCGTTCAATTTTTCAAGCGTACCGATGAACACATCAGCGTTACCTGTTTCCACTACTGCATACTCATCTGCCTGGTACTCATATTTTCTTGAAAGAATATTTCCTAAAGGTGTTTGAATTATTCCAATTAGCATTGACCAGAGCGCGAGCAGCGGTAATGCAGCAATTTGCGTGATTGAAGTGAAATCAAACCAGACTAGAGAATTCTTATAGAGATATGCAATTACAAAAAGAGTTAAGAAACTTGTAACTGTTCCGAAGATAATATTTTTAACTATGTGTTTCTTCTTATAATGCCCCAATTCGTGTGCAATAACAGTTTCAATTTCATTATCAGAAAAATTATCGAGTAAGGTATCGCCAAGAATTATTCTTTTGGTTCTTCCTAATCCGGTAAATGCTGCGTTTGCTTTTTTTGTGTTTTTACTCATATCGAATTTAAAAACATTCTCTACTTTTATTTTTGCATTTTTTGCAAGCGCAGTTATTCTTTCTTTCAATTCTTCGTTATCAATAGGAGTAAGCTTATAAAAGATAGGAAGAATTAATACTGGGAAAATCCGCGAAAGCACAACCGAAACAATAAACATAATTACCGCAAAGGGAAGCCACCATATTGATCCATAGTAGTTAAGAAAAAAGAAAAAAGTAAAAAGAATAGGTATGCCTATCACCAGCGAAACAAGCAGTCCTTTAAAATTTTCCCAGATCCATTTTCCAAAAGATAGGGTGGATAGGTTGTA
>CAZPSY010000164.1:0-4400 GCA_964589295.1 uncultured Ignavibacteriaceae bacterium | reverse complement strand
TAAAACATCTAATGAGTATAAAGATTCGCTTAAGTTTTTAATTGGATAATAGTAAGTAGTTTATAAGTATTAGCAAGGGCGAGCGGGTGACTCGCCCTTTAATTAATTTCATAGATATATTATTTCATCAAAACCATCTCCCTTGATTAAGTAAAAAACCTGTTTGAATTATGTACAACTAAATACTGCTGAACTTTACCACTTAAAGAATTATCACTAAATTATATTTACAATAATTTAACTATAAATAAAGGGTGATAACTAAATGAAAAAGTATTTTCATATTTTACTATTCGTTTCAATTGTTTCTTTTTCTGGCACAGTAAACGCACAAGAAAAACCAATTCAACTTTCCCTGTTCAATCCAATCCAGCTGTTTCCTGAAAGTTCATCAATTGCTGGTCTTCGCTTTAATCTTATTTACGGAAAGAATGCAAATGTTACAGGTCTTGATCTCGGCCTGGTTAATCAAACAACCGGAACACAAACCGGGGTTCAGTGGGGCGGTCTTAACCTTAATGATGGTGGTTTTAAAGGATGGCAATCGGGCTTTGTAAATATTACAAAAGGAAGTTCCCTTGGATTACAAACTGCCGCTGTTAATTATCATCTGGGGCATTTTAACGGGTTGCAGTTTTCAATCGTAAATTATGCAGCAACATTAAAAGGTTTGCAGATTGGTTTGATAAATGTTATAGGTAAAGGTGGATTCTTGCCTGTGTTCCCAATCTTTAACTTTGACTTTGATTGATTTGTTGATTAATAGAAAAAAGGGCGAACAAAAGTTCGCCCTTAATTTAATTTGATAGAAATATTATTTCATCAAAACCATCTTCTTAGTTTCAACAACATTTCCAGCCTGCAATTTGTAGAAATAAATTCCACTTGATAAATTGTATGCATCTCCGCCGCCGGCGGATCCGCCTATGGCGGAAAACTCAACTTCATAACTTCCTGCAGGTTTTTCTTCATCAACGAGTGTTCCAATTTCATTCCCAAGAATGTCGAATACTTTAATTACAACATTCGATGAATGTGGAATAGAGTAACTTATTTTTGTCGTGGGATTGAAAGGATTTGGGTAGTTCTGCGAAAGAGAGAATGTTCCGGGTATACCGCTATCATCTTGCCTATCGTCAATTGCCACAGGTTTTTGAGATATTCGTCCATAATAAACATCTTCCTCACCATTAAAAGTACCAGCCCATGCAATAGAAGCACCATTATCGTCTGATATCATATCAAAATAGTCGCCCATCTTCTCCTGCTGCGGCCAGCCCAGATGGGGATCGAAAGCATCGCTCAGTCGCTGGTTCTGCGACCAGGTCTGTCCGTTATCCTCTGAGAAGGAATAATAAAGCGATGATAGATAAGTACCCGGATCGTCGCGAGTGTCCAACCAGATTACATCGATGCGTCCGTTCGGGGCAACAGACATAGTGCCAAACCACTGCCAGGCGGAAGTTCCCGGATCATTATTGACTCGCACGGGGGAACTCCAGCTTAAACCCCTGTCGGTGCTGCGAATGAAATAAACGTCCAGTGGATCAGTCCCCGGCGGATCTACCGAGGAAAGTACATAAACAGAGCTATCACCCGACCCACCGAAATTATCACAGGCAACTATGGTTTGCCCCAGCAGCCCTCCGGGATTCGGTCCGGCATAGGCTGAATACTGACCGCCTAAATTTAGTTGAGTTGAGAACTCAAACACAGGTGTTGCTTGTGAATCAGGCGCAGTGGACGATCGCGCTATTGCAAATTGTCCATTATTAAACGACCGTCCGGCTGCGTACAATTCTCCACCAACTCCGACAGCAATCGTTCCCCGCCCGGGATTTTGCGGAACGTTTACCAGCGGTTGAAAATTTTGTCCTCCATCTATAGATCTTGTCATTACAATCGTTGTGGAAACGCCGTCGCGGGAAAAACAGTATATGTTTCCTTCCCCAAGACTGCTGGTACGGTCAATTGTCATCCATCCTTTATCCCCGCCGTACGCTGGAACCGGGTTTAGCCATGTAGCTCCTCCGTTTGTTGAGTTAAACACCTCGCAGATATAACCGCTGGCAGTTGAAAGGCTGTAGTAGAAGAATGTGCCATCATTATCGGCATCCAGAACCGGATCAGAGCGGAAGATTCCCGGTTCAATAACGCCGGGGAATGTCCAGGTCTGTCCGCCATCGGTGCTGTAGGCATAGCCAGCCTGACGGAAGTTACTACTTATATTGTCGAACTGCCGCCAGCCGATAGCCATATTGTTAGGATTGGTCGGGTCAACAGCAATGGAGGGTTCGTTTGCTGCATCGTCGAGAATATTTTGTCCGAGCTGGTCAACATTTACCTGTACCATAAAAAAATCTGCCGTAGAAAAATGGTAAGCAGGAGATCTTTGCTGTTCCTCCCGTTGAACAGGTACATATTCATCGTCCGGAAACTCATCAAGACGGTCAACCTCCCATGGTAAGACCTGCTTGCCCTGTTGGTTATCCTGCGCCAATGACATCGGTGAGTAAGCCAGCATTAAATAAAGAGATGCGATAACAGTGCCGCGGGTAGATAGTAAAATAGTTTTCATAAAAAGTTCCTTCATTTAAAATTACTTTGCACAATGCCCGACCAAATAAAAATCATTAAGATTTTTTCAAGCATAAATATGTATAATCTAATTTTCAAAATCAGTAATTCCAAAATCAAAAACAATGACTGTTAATTAATGAAAATTCTTTTCCTTGTTTTACAACCCGGAATAGATATTATTGAGTATAGTTCCTCGATAAGGGATTGAGAAGTTAGCAGTAAGTAGTTTATTGTGTATAGCAGGGGCGACCTGTCGGCCTGTAAGCGGAGTTGGCGGCTCACCTTTTCTAATTTGTTGAAATGACATAAAATCACTAATAAAGGGAACGAGTTTCAGTTAATTGTCCTATATAATAAGACCGGGCTAATTAAACAATAACTCTTGTGTTGTTACACATATTGTCTTATATTATGAATACTATCATAATAGTTTCAACACTAACCAAACAAACAGAGGTTTTATGAAAAAGCAGTTTTTATTTCTTTTTGCAGCTCTAATGATATATGTTTCATTAGACGCAAATGCTCAAGCAATTCAGGATTTTACTATCGTGAATTATACCGGTGTAATGATCTATCAAGTCTATGTTTCTCCGCACAATGCAAATGATTGGGGCGAAGATATACTGAATCTAGATGTATTAGGTACTGATGAATATTGTAATGTTAGTTTCCATCCTCTTGCAGAATATTGTATGTGGGATTTAAGTGTTGCCGATTCAGAAGAAAATTATATCGTGTGGGAAAATATAGACCTTTGCACATGGACAGTAGTAACTCTTTATTGGGATGGTGAGGAAGCTACAGCAACATTTGAATAATGAATCTTAGTTGTTGACCGATTTAATTTTTTGCAGATATATTACAATTACTCTACTCCGGGATGCTAAAAATAATAAAGAATTAGCAAGACATTTTTAAAATGTGACCAAATCACTTACTTTAGCCCCGATCGTTTTAAATCAAGATTGTTGATTAAATTTCTTTATTATTTAAGTTAGTTGCAAGAAATTTAAAGTTGTTATTTAACAAGTTTTTAAAAAACCCTCGCCAATTTGCATTGATGAGGGTTTATTTAAAATTATATTGAGTTTACTTATTTCATCAATATCATCCCTGCCTGTCGGTAGTGTAATTCTTAAGCATTTCGGTAACACCGGAGTTATCTTTTAACTGATAATCTGGTGTTAATATGAACCAATCTAAATTATTAACAATCATCAACTATTTAAGAGGATCCTTATTATGGAAAGAACAGAAGTAAACAAAACTATTAACACTTCAGCAGAAAACGTTTGGGGAGTCATAAGTAAATTTTCGGGTATTGAGAAATATGTTCCTGCTATTAAAAATTCTGTCGGTAAAGGTGAGGGCGAAGGTATGGAGAGAACGTGTACAATGGGTAATGGTGCAAGTTTTGATGAGACACTATTAAAACTTGATCATCAAAATATGGAATTACAATATAATGTACATGATCCATCCCCATTGCCTTTTTCCAAATATCTGGGGACGATGAAAGTAACTCCTGTTGATAGCAATAAATGTGAAATTTCCTGGAATTGCACTTATCAGGTTGATAGTGGAACTGTTGAGGAAGCCGATGGAATGCTGACTGAAATATTTACCTCAGGCATAGAGGGTTTGGGAGAATTAAATTACTAGTGATTGATTGATATTTATAAAAAACCCCTCCCCAATTTGCATTGAAGAGGGTTTATTTAAAATTATGTTGAGTTTGCTTATTTCATCAACACCATCTTTTTTGTTTCAATAAAATTTCCAGCCTGCAGCGTGTAAAAGTAAACACCGCTTGTAAG
>CAZPSY010000163.1:2887-4475 GCA_964589295.1 uncultured Ignavibacteriaceae bacterium | reverse complement strand
AATTTATAGAATTTATTTATCTATTTATTTCTGAATATCTTTCTCTTGGTGTTTTTTCTGTAACAAAAGAATGTGTTGTTAACAATCACCTTTATATTATCATCATCACGTAAAATTTTGAGTAACCAATTTTATCAAAATTGAAATAAATTATAGTTTTTTTTAAAGTATTCCCAATAAATGACCAATAATTTTGTTAAGTTTTATGACTTATAATTAATAATTTATATGAACATGGAAACTGGTTCGACTTCTGGTAGATGTCCTTTCTGTAACAGTTTAAGAATAATTAAACATGGACGGACTTCCACAGATAATCAGCGTTACCGATGCCGTAATTGCCAGAAGACATGGGTTCAAAACAAAATAGAAAATAAGATCCCGGATTTTGGTGCGTTAACCGAAGCATATTTAGGTGGTTTATCCTACCGTGATCTCCGTTCAATCTATCCAAACTCACCATCAAGAATAAACCAAATAATCAGGAAATATTTATTAGACTGTGCAAACTGGGAAGAATATCTTGATGCATGTTCACCCAAACATGAATCACGATTAATTCATTTAGTCGGTACAAAATTTAACTGCACATCAAAGGATAGCGGCGAGAATTGTATGTTCCTTGGAATGGCTATCGATGCCCTATCTACAGTAGTACTTGGTTTTGAAATTGGCAAGAAGGAATCGAAGGATGTATGGATTCGCTTGTTAGACAGAATTAATTGCAGGGGAATTATTTGTCCGGATTTTATGTCTTACGGTTCAAAGTTTATTGAAGGCGCAATAAAAATTGTGTTTCCTTATGCATCTACCTATCATAATTTTACAAGAGCTTATTATGATAAGAATTTGAAAAAACAATTGTACCATTCAATAGATAACAGGAAGTTAATTTTAGAAGCAATAAATGCTTATGAAACGAATCGATCATACCATCTTCATGATTATCTTGTAATTTTTAAAGATAAAAGAATGAAGAATATTGTTCTTTCTTCCCAGGATCATTTTACTAATCGGCTGAAAGAAAGAATTGCCATGAAATTCCAAACTCGCTTTGAAGGATTGCTCTCTGCATTTCACAAAAGGTTTGAAAAATTTCATATGCTAAAATATGATCCTTTCCCCATCATTAATGGCTGGATTGCCTGGTGGATGCTTGCGCCCCTTCCTATTGGTTTTAGCCGGCTTTCATTGTACCTCCAACATCCTCATGAAACACACTTTACAAATTTTAATTGCGGCACACTGCCCAAATCATTAGATCTTCCACTGGATAGTGAAGAGATGAGAACATTTGTTATAGAGCTTGCCGTTAGGTCGTTACACATTCCTATAAAATAACTTTCCCAATTTATCAATGTCGCAGTTCACTGTTGTTTTCAGCAATTAGCTATACAACATCTAGAATACAAAACTTATTTTGTAATTGATTTTACTCTATGACATAATTACTTTTTATCAATTCTTTACCACTAACATTTTTATTAGAAGGTAAATTGTTATAGCGAAGAAATTAATATTGTAAAATCATTTTAGAGTCGGTATGGTAGACACCAAAAACATAGCTTCAGTAATTCACCTTGAAAAA
>CAZPSY010000163.1:0-2787 GCA_964589295.1 uncultured Ignavibacteriaceae bacterium | reverse complement strand
TGTCTTATTGATCAACGGGAGTACAAAGCTTTTCAAGAAGTTTTTGAACTTAAAGGAGATTTTAAGGATTAAACTATGAGTGAATTACTACATTTTTCAGAGCACACCCTGCAAGAGGTTGCCTTAATTATTATGGCAATAGTGTACACTTTAAGAATCCGGTGGCTGTTTAGTTTTAAATCTGGTCGCGATAGGCAAGCTCAAACTGGTTCACCAGATACATCTCCCCGAAAGGGAATTATTTATTCGTGGGCTGCTGTTGCAATGCCATGGACAATGGAAAGCACCCGCACTAAGTGGTTCTTTTATGCACAGTTTATAATATTCCATATTGGAGTAACTTTAGCTATTCTTCTTTCATTTATTATTCCCTATGCACCAACTTTATTAGCAAATAATCCCTTCATCATTACAATTTTCCAGGTTTTTATAGGGGCTGCTTTTTTTGTTGGTTGCTATAGGCTAATCCGCCGGATAACAAATATTTATGTACGTGCAATAAGCTCGCCTGATGATTATTTTTCAATTATTTTATTAACCGTTTGGTTTGCATTTACTTTTTTCGCCGCACCTAATAATCACCAACAGGGTGAAGGTATTCTAATAACATACTTTATACTAACAGCATTCTTTCTTATCTATGTTCCATTCAGCAAAATTTCACATTACTTATACTATCCATTTGCAAGATATTGGTTCGGTAAGAGTATGGGTCACCGAGGCGTCTTCCCAATCCGACGTGTAGTTAAAAAGGGAGGCGTTGAATATGGAAACTAATAATCGCTCTCATAAGGCAGAAAAAGTAATTGAGAGGATGGGCGAAAAGTTAAACCGCCAGATGGTCACATCCTTAGCCGGTTGTGTTCATTGTGGAATGTGTGTTGATTCGTGCCATTATGTTCTTACAAATCCTGGTGATCCAACATACGCTCCTGTTTATAAAGCTGATCAGATAAGAAAAATTTTTAAACGACACTATGATTGGACAGGTCGTGTTTTCCCATGGTGGGTTAAATCTAAAAGCCTGTTTACCGATGAGGAGTTGGAAGAACTGAAGGATGTTGTTTTTGGTAAGTGCACAAATTGCCGTCGCTGTTCAATCAATTGTCCAATGGGCGTAGATTTTGCAACATTTAACAGGATGGCTCGTGGGCTGCTTGTTTCGGTAGGAGTAATGCCCGAAGGTGTTGCCTTGGTAAGTAAGGACCAATGGGAAATCGGGAACCAGATGGGGGTTTTGAAGGAAGACTATCTTGAAACTCTTGAATGGATGGAAGAGGAACTACAGAGTGACTTCAATGATCCTGAAATAAAAATACCAGTTGATAAGAAAAACTGCGATGTGGTTTATTCAATTAATCCACGCGAAGTAAAATATGATCCGCGCACAATTGCCGATGCCGCAAAGATTTTTCACTTTGCTGGCGAAAACTGGACTATGCCTAGCGAAGGATGGGACATGACCAACTTTGGTCTTTTCTCCGGCGACGATGACCTTGGTGGTTCAGTTGCCAGGCGCTTATTCGAAAAAACTGAAGAACTTGGTGGAAAGAAACTTGTAATATCCGAATGTGGTCATGGCTATCGTTCCACAAGATGCGAAGGACAAAACTGGGGAGGAGTTGATGTTCCATTTGAAATGGAGAGCTCCGTACATACTATGCTCCGCTACATTAAAGAGGGACGAATAAAAGTTGATAAAAGCCGTAATACAGAGTTGGTAACTTTTCATGACTCTTGTAACAATGCACGTAGCTGCGGTCTTTACGAAGAGCCGCGCGAACTGCTTAATCTGGTATGTTCTAATTTCCAGGAAATGTATCCGAACAGAGCTGAAAATTATTGCTGTACCGGCGGTGGCGGTGCTATGTCAATGTCAGAATACACAAATCGAAGGTTAAAATCTGGAAAGATTAAAGCTGATCAATTGAAGGAAACAGGCGCATCAACAGTTATCACCTCCTGCCATAACTGTGTAGATGGACTTACAGATGTAATTCGTCACTACAAACTTGGTATGCAGGTTACCCAGCTGGTAAACCTGGTTGCTAACGCACTTGTTGTTGAAGAAAAAGTTGCAGTGCCTGCTGTTGAAATTCCTGAATTAGTAGCCGAAGAAGAATTTGCTGGTCGTAAGATTCTAGTTACTGATGATGAACCTGATTTCATTACATTCATATCTACAATACTTGAAGACAACGGTGCTACTGTAATAAAAGCATACGATGGTGAACAAGCTATAGAACTTGCCCGAAAAGAAAAACCTGATTTAATGACGCTGGATATTTCTATGCCGGGCAAATCCGGCGTAGAAGTATTTGACTATTTTAGAGATGACAAAGAGCTAAGATCAATTCCAATTTGTATTATAACCGGAAAACCTGAGCTCCGGAAACTTATATATGAACGCCCGGATTTTCCGCCGGAAGGTTATATAGACAAGCCTATCACAGAGGAAGGATTAATCTTTAACATACGAAAGATTCTTGAAGTTGGTCATCATGAAAAAGATGCTAAAGTAAACAAGTCGTAGAAGAATCACTATGGATGACATATATAAAAAATATTTCGATTCCATCCCCAGCTATCTTACTATCCAGGATAAAAACCTGCGTCTTCTGGATGCCAATAAAAAATTCCGTGATGAGTTTGGTGAGATCGATGGAAGATATTGCTACCAGGTTTATAAAAACCGTTCAGAAAAATGTGAGGTCTGCCCGGTCGAACGTACATTTCATGATGGCTTACCACACCATAGCGAAGAACACGTTAAGAATATTAACGGCA
>CAZPSY010000162.1:0-4537 GCA_964589295.1 uncultured Ignavibacteriaceae bacterium | reverse complement strand
GCCGGTCTTTCTGAAAACTTAATTACCGCTGCTTCCGAAACCGGTGAAAATAAAGAGTACAACGGCAAATGGGTTTTTACCATTCACAAACCAAGTATGCTTCCTTTCCTGCAATATTCATCTAAAAGAGATTTAAGAAAGAAAATTTACAGCGCCTATTTTATGAAAGGCGATAACAACAACGAACTCGATAACAAAAAAATTCTTTCGCGAATTGCAATGCTGCGATTAAAAAGAGCAAAGCTGCTTAGTTACGAAACTCACGCTCACTATGTGCTTGAAGAACAGATGGCACTTAATCCTGATAATGTTTATGAACTGTTAAATAATTTATGGACACCCGCACTTGAAAGATCGAAACAGGAACGAGAGGAAATGCAGCAAATAATTTATGATGAAGGAAACGATTTTGAATTAGAGCCATGGGATTGGTGGTATTATGCTGAGAAATTAAAAAAATTAAAATATAATCTTGATGAAGAAGAATTAAGACCTTACTTCCAGCTTGAGAATGTGATTGATGGAGTTTTTGGATTAGCTACAAGTTTATGGGGAATTACATTTGAAGAGAATAATGAAATTGAGAAATATCATCCTGAAGTTAAAGTGTTTGAAGTAAAAGAAGCGGACGGTTCGCATATTGGTATACTTTATACTGACTACTTTCCGCGGGAAAGCAAACAGGCTGGTGCCTGGATGGATGCATTCCGCAAGCAATACAAAAAGGATGGCGAAATGATCTACCCGGTTATTTATAATGTTGGAAACTTTTCAAAACCAACCGGCGATAAACCTGCTCTAATAAGTCTTGATGAAGTACATACGCTCTTTCACGAGTTCGGTCATGCATTGCATGGTTTACTTTCAGATTGCACGTATGAATTAATTTCGGGGACAGAAACACCGAGAGATTTTGTAGAATTTCCTTCGCAGGTTATGGAAAACTGGGCAGTGCATCCTGATGTTCTAAAATCTTATGCTAAGCATTATGAAACAGGTGAAGTAATCCCAAAAGAATTAGTTGACAAAATTCAAAATTCAAGCCTGTTCAACCAGGGATTTGAAACAGTTGAATATCTGGCTGCGGCTTTGCTTGATATGGATTGGCACACAATTACTGATCCGGTTGAATATGATGTGACTGAATTTGAGAATAGATCAATGGAAAAGATTGGATTGATCCCGGAGATTTTTCCGCGTTACAGGAGCACTTATTTCAATCATATTTTTTCCGGTGATTACTCCTCCGGTTATTACAGTTACGTCTGGTCAGAAGTGCTCGATGCTGATGCCTTCAATGCATTTGAACTAACCGGGAATGTTTTGGATAAAGAGTTAGCCGGAAAATATCGCAAATATATTTTAGCTTCAGGCGGAACGGATGATTCTATGGAATTATATAAAAGATTCCGCGGGCAGGATCCAAGTATTGAGCCGTTATTGAATAGGAAAGGTTTGAACTAGCAAAGCCTTCAATTTAAATTGAAAAGGGCTTTGAAATTTTTCAGAGCCCTTCTTGTTCTGAAAATTATCAACTAATATTTTAATCTAAAGTTTCCTTTACCAATTCCAATTCACTCCCTTGCGGAACACTTGTAATTACAGATCTGTTTAACAGATCAATTGAAATTGAAATTGATTTACCCATTTCGTTATTAGTTACAATCCCAACTACTCCTTCAAAGGGACCATTTTTTATTTTCACTTTTGTTCCGGAAACAATTCCGTTGTAAACTATTATCTCTGATTTAAGGGATAACATTTTTCTAATGTTATCAATTTGCCACTCTGGAATAGATGCGGGATGCCCGCCATCAAAAACACATCTAACAATTGACGGCTGCTCCACTGAAGCAAGCCGTTGGTTTTCGGTAGCATAAATAAAAATATATCCCCTTATAAGCGGTTCTGTTACTTTCTTTTTTCTGTCGCTCCACTGTTTCAGTCTTGTAATTGTGGGCAGATAATGCTCGACTTCTACCCCGGTAAGTTGTTGGCTGGCTTTAAATTCACTCCTTGGTTTAGTGTAAAGTGCAAACCAGGTTTTTTCATTATTCTTATTTTTAATCATCTGTAAAAATAACTAATCGATGCTAATTGGAGTATTGAAAAATTTTTGATAATAATCTCTGCCAACAAAAAGTGTTTATTCAGAAAGTGATAAATAAAATTAAAGTGGAACTGGGATAATTAATAATACTTTATACTAACCTTTATACTTTCATCCCTCCCCTTATCATCCAGGCAGGTGATTTTTAATTCTTCAGTTTCCGGTTTTAGAAATATTTTCTCACCGGGTTTAGTCTTTGCAAAATATTTATCGTTAACAAACCAGTAATGCGTATTAACTCTTCCATCCGATGCTGCCAAAAGAACTATTTCCTGTTCCGAGTTTTCTTCAATTAGGTATTCATAATCTTCAGTTGGAGAAAGAATTCGTGGACCCTCTTCTGAAAATTTAGCGTTGCAGTTACGATTATGCAGAGGTGGTGAACTAAACTTGTAATTATTTTCTGCAAACCACACTGTCAGTTCGGGTTGATAAATGGAATAGACAACTTTATTGTAGTTATTTTTAGGTAAGCATTCAGTACAATATTGAACCGTATTATCAAGACTTACATAAACAGGTTTATGAATATTACACACTTTATTATGTGATTTATCTTGAATTGCCAAATCATCGATAACTTTTTTACAATACTGTGTTGGAAGTAAACCACTTTCATTACAAACTTTCCGGGAAAACAAATCTTCAGGAATATCAAACCATTTTTCATCAGCATCATAATCAATAGCATTAAAAAGATCGAAGAGAAGCGGCACGGCAACTTCTGCGCCTGACAGATTTGGTGAACCTCTACCGTTAAAGTTCCCAATCCAAACCCCTATGGTGTAATTTGGATTGAATCCAATTGCCCACGCATCGCGCTTTCCGTAAGAAGTTCCCGTCTTCCAGGCAAACCTGGGCAGCTTAGAATAGTTGGATAAATTAGCAACATCACTTCTGTTCATTCCCGATAAAATATCTGCTATTAAATAGGATGAAGCTTTGGTAAAGATTTCCGTTCCATCCTGGAATTCAGAATCACTTTGGTCATAAACTAAAGGATATAGTTTACCTCTTCTCGCGAAGGAGGAAAACAATCTTGTAAGTTCTTCGAGAGTAACACCGCAACCGCCGAGAATGAGTGATAGTCCAAGTTTATCCTTTTGCTTTTGTATTTGTTCAAAGCCGCAGCTTTCCAATAGATTAATAAAATTAGTTGAGCCTGTACTTCGTAGCAAACTAACTGCGGGAATATTTAATGAGTTCACAAGTGCAAATTCTGCGGATATATTTCCGTAAAATTTCAAATCATAATTCTCTGGCTGGTAGCCGTTAAAGTCTATTGGAATATCTGCAAATTTCATTTGTGGTGTTAGCGTTCCGTTATCAAAAGCAGATGCATACAAAGCTGCCTTCAAAGTTGAGCCCGGGGACCTGACAGCAGTTATGCCGTTCACTTGACCAAATGAACCATCGTCATAAAAATCTGCCGAGCCGCAATAACCAACAACCGAAGAATTTTTGTTATCAACAATAAGCACCGCACCGTTGGTTATTCCTTTATAGAAAATTCTTTTTACATGTCTTAATAATAAATTCTCAGCTGTTTGTTGAATTGAAAGATCGAGTTTAGTTTTAATTTTATTTTTATTATAACGTTCCTTTATAAAATAACAGAAATGTGGTGCAAGAGTTGGAATTTCAAATCTGTTCGTTTCAACCGGTTCCTCGAGAGCGTCGTTAAGGTCTGACTGTGTAAATAGATTTTCATTCTTAAATTTAGTTACCCAGTAATTTCTCTTTTTTATTATTTCATCATTCGATCTATCCAATCTTAGGGAATTAGGATCGTTAGGGATTACTGCCAGCAAAATTGATTGCGCAAGACTCAGCTTGTCCGGCGGTCTGTCAAAGTAAATGTAGGAGGCAGATTTAACTCCCTCAATATTTCCACCAAAAGGCAGCAAGCTTAAATAAATTTCAAGTAGCTCTTCTTTTGAATATCGAAGTTCAAGCTGAAATGCTCTGAACACCTCAATTATTTTGTTCCAGTAAGTTCTATCTTTTGGCTCCAGTAAGCGAGCGACCTGCATAGTAATAGTAGATGCACCGGAAATTTTTTCACCATGTGTGAGATTTTTGAATAGAGCACGAACAATGGAAACAGGATTTAGCCCAAAGTGCCAATGAAACCAACTATCTTCCTTTTCAACTATAGCCCTTATTAGTTCCGGGGATACATCCTCCAAATCCGTCTTGAGCCGCCATTTATCATCATCGGTTAGGTACGCAGTAAGAAGGGTTCCATCGTTTGCCAGTATTTCTTTTGAGTATTCTTTTTGTTCGGGAAGCGGAAAAAGAAAATCCAGCACAACAAACAACATCAGTATTGTAAAAACAATTTTTGTTGTTTTATGATATTTTATAATTAGTTCAAAGTGCATATTGTCATTTGCTAAGGAACTCTCCCTAAATCCCTCTCTTAAA
>CAZPSY010000161.1:0-4549 GCA_964589295.1 uncultured Ignavibacteriaceae bacterium | reverse complement strand
GTACCTTAGCTATATTAATGATTCATCGCAAAACCAGCTGCAGATGATAAATTATTTACTCGATTGGTCGCGGCTTCAAACTGGTAGGATAAAAATTGAACACAACCGGATTCATATACAAAGTTCCGTGTTTAATTGCGTTTCTCATCTTACCAGGATTGCAGTAAAAAAGAATGTAGATATTAAAGTAAATATTCCCGATTCGATTTACGTAGATGCAGATGAGCGGCTGGTAAATGAGGTAATTACAAATCTTATCAGCAATGCAGTAAAATTCTCCAGGGAAAATGATTCCGTAGAAGTAACAGCAAATGTTTTTAACGAAGACTTTGTAGAATTTGTTGTTAAAGATGAGGGTGTGGGTATTTCGGATATCAACAAAGAAAAACTTTTTAAGATAGGCAAATTATTTTCAACCGAAGGAACAAAAGGAGAAAAAGGGACAGGGTTAGGTCTTACTCTTGCAAAACAGATTATAGAAAAGCATGGAGGCGAAATCTGGTTGTATTCGGAACAAGGCAAGGGAAGCGAGTTTCATTTTACTATTCCATCTTCGGCAAACACAGTTTTAATTATTATTAAAGATGATTCGTTAAGAGCCGAATATGAAATAATTATTACAAATAAGTATCCCACTTTTAAAATTATGGGTGCAGCAAACGGATTCGAGGCGTTAGGTGTTATATCAACTTATTTGCCCTCTCTTATTTTAACTGAACACGATATGCCGCTTATGGATGGTTCACAGTTTGTTCAGACTATGAAAAGGGAGAATAAAAATCTTAATATTCCTGTTATTGCTCTTATTAATCTTGATACAGAGCTGGTTAAAAAAGCTTACCAGGAACTTGGAATAAAAACACTTCCAATTAAACCGGTTAATTCTGAACTTTTAATTGAAAGACTAGACTCAATATCCAGCTGACCTGGAAAAATGTAAAACAATAAAAAAATGTGCAGAAAACAGATAAAATAAATTTGTTCATAGTAAAATGTGATTACTTTTAATTAATGATTTTGTTAAGTTGAATTAGTTTTATTGATATATAATGATGCTCGAGCAGACTGAATTAAAAAAATTAGAGCGCGGTGACACTGTTGATCACTATCTGCTGATAAGCCGGCTGGATATTCGAACAACAAAAGCTGGCAAAGAATATCTTTCCCTCGTATTGCAGGACCAATCTATTGCGTTAAATGCCAACGTGTGGGAAAATTTTAACAGCTTGGCTAATAATTCGAAAGTTGGTGATGTTGTAAAAGTTGATGGATCAATTGAAGAATTCCAGGGAGCTCCTCAAATAAGAATTTCGAAAATACGCCTACTTTCACCTTCTGATAATATTTCCCCTGCAGAATTCCTTCCAAAATCGGAGCATGATTTGGGTAATATGGTTGAGGAGTTTGAAAACAGGATTGACAAAATTTCTAACAAACAGCTTAAAACTCTTTTAGGTAGAATATTTTCCGGCGAACAGTTTACTAACTTCACTTTAGCACCAGCAGGTAAATCATGGCATCATGGTTATATTCATGGATTAATTGAGCACACACTTGAAATAATTAAAATTTGTGATCTTATGTCTGATTTTCATCCCGAAATAAACAGGGACTTGTTAATCTCAGGGGCAATGCTTCACGATTTTGGAAAAACTGAAGAGCTTAAATACGATTCAGCTTTTGAGTATACAGATAAAGGAAAACTATTAGGGCACATAGTAATTGCAGCAATAATAATTAGTGAGGAAGCAAAATCATTACCCGATTTCCCAGTAGAACTAAAAAATAATTTGATACATCTTGTATTAAGCCACCAGGGTAAACTGGAATACGCATCGCCGGTTGTTCCTAAAACAATTGAAGCAATTGCACTCTACCACGCAGATGAATTAAGTGCAAAAGTGAATGCTTATAAAAATGCACTTCTTACAGAAAAAAAATCTGAGAGAGGTTGGACGAGATTTATAACCTTAGCACAAACCGATCTTTATAATCACGAATTATCTCCCGAACAGGAAGAAAAATTAAATAACACATTATTCGATTAATTTAAAAGGAATAGTATGAAAATATTTACTTTTGTTACCCTGCTTTTATTAACTGTTTCTGCTTTGGTAAGCAGTTCATATTCTCAGACAGTTGAAGATCTGATTGGGGAAGGGGATAAATACGATAAAGAATTCGATCATCAAAAAGCCCTGGAAACTTTCCTTGAGGCGAATGAAATGAGTCCTGCTAATTGGGAAATTTTTTGGCGGATAAGCAGAGCATATGCTAACATTGGTGCAAAAATGCCCGAGGAGACTGGTGAGGAAGAAGATGCAAAAATTGATATTTATGAAAAGTCGTTTGCATACGCCGACAGCTCTGTTATGCTTGCCCCCGACCAATCCATTCCGTATGTAAGACGTGCAATTTCAAATGGAAGAATTGCACTTTTCGAAGGGATCTTTTCTGCCATCGGAACCGTGGGTGATGTTAAGGATGACAGCGAGAGGGCAATTGAACTTGGTAACGGCGGAAGTTATTACCAGTCGCTTGCACATTATGTGCTTGGAAGAACTCATTTAAAAGTTTGTGATAAAGCATACTTGTTAAGATTACCGCTTGGTCTTGGCTGGGGAGATATGGATGTTTCTATAAGGGAGTTTGAAACGGCAATTAAATTAAAACCAAATTTCAGAATGTATCATCTCGATCTGGCAAGAGCATATATTGAAGAAGATGAATACGAACTTGCAAAGGAAAATTTATTATTGGTTCAAAAAGCGCCGCGTATACTGGAAGATGACGTTAAATATTTGGAGGAAGCTGATGAACTTCTTGTAGAAGTAAATGAAGAGCTGGAAGATTGATAATAGAAGAGGATTTAATAGATAAACTTAAAGAAGCAACTTCACTTGTATTTTTTTCCGGAGCGGGAATTTCTGCTGAAAGCGGGATACCAACATTTCGTGGTAAAGAGGGACTTTGGAAAAAATTTAGACCGGAAGAACTGGCAAACTTTAATGCATTTATCACTAACCCTGAAATGGTGTGGGAGTGGTATAACCACCGTAAAAAGATAATTCATGATGCGCAACCGAATGAAGGGCACCTTACCATTGCCCGGATGCAAAAATATTTTGATAAAGTAACAGTCGTAACTCAAAATATAGATAATCTTCACAGGCGTGCCGGCAGTAATGATATATTTGAATTACATGGAAACATCGAGCGGAATTTTTGTGTTAACTGTAAAGAATTTTACAATGAAGAGTTAGATTTTAGTAAAGGTGTGCCTAAATGCAAGTGCGGCGGGTTAATTCGTCCTGATGTTGTTTGGTTTGGTGAGATGCTTCCTGAAAATCAATTTAAGGGT
Source organism: uncultured Ignavibacteriaceae bacterium (assembly GCA_964589295.1). Classification (GTDB taxonomy): domain Bacteria; phylum Bacteroidota; class Ignavibacteria; order Ignavibacteriales; family Ignavibacteriaceae; genus JAZGGS01. Next base: position 1,188 of record CAZPSY010000161.1, on the reverse strand, counting down.
GGTGAATCTGCTTCTTTTAACAGCGATATATTTTTTGTTGTAGGAACCTCGGCGGTAGTATATCCTGCCGCCGGGTTGGTTACTGTAGCCAAACAGGGGGGCGCCGTTATAGTGGAAATAAATATTGAGCAGACAGAGGTTTCTTCAATTGCAGATTATTCTTTTTTAGGAAAGTCTGGAAAGGTGCTGCCGGAAATTCTTGATGCTTATAAGAGTGCTATCGGAAAGGAGTAGTTTATTTCTTTTTTAAACCGATAGCTTTACACATCTTCTGCATTTCATTCTGCTCTTTCACTGTTAAAATATTCATCACTTCATTAATAAATTTTACTATACCGGGCATTACCGATTTTATTTTATTTTTTCCTTCACCCGTTAAATGAATTGTAAAAGTTCGCCTGTCCTTTTTACCTCTTCTTCGTTCAACCAACCCTAGTTTTTCAAGGTTATCGATTACCATTGTTATATTGCCACCGCTCTTCAGTAATTTTTTACCAATCTCCTTTTGGGTAAGATGACCTAGATGAAAAAGAGCATCAAGCACATTAAACTGGCTTTCGGTTAAAGAGTTTTTAGCAAGTATTAAATTTATCCCGGAGCTTAAAAAGTTCCCGGATCGTATAAGCTTAATAAACGTATCCAGAGCAAGCTTTTCTTTAGCTGTTCCCTTGTAATGTGTGCCCATATTAAAGGTTTAATGTTAATCTATTAAATTCAAAAATATTAACTTTTCTTTTTTGGTGAGATCAAACTTAAAACCGCTGTGAATAAAACTGCCCCGATAATAGACCATATTACCGGGTAAGTGATTCCCCTGATCGTAAAAGAAAAAAGATCAGGAAAATTTAGTTCGCGTGCAAGCCATGTTCCTATTAAAGCACCTATAAATCCTACAACAATAGATAAGATGCATCCACCCTTATCCATACCAACAAGTTTGCGTGCAATTGAACCGGTGATTCCCGCTATAACAAGTAAAATTAGAATATCGAGAAAAGACATTAGTATTTCCTTTAAGAATGAGTTTCTAAACTAATTCTATTCGCTTAAAGAATCAATTTTCAGGAATATATCGTTCCTTTTATTTTCAGAATTATTAAGATTGATTATCGTAATTATCGGAAATTGCAGATAAGCAGATAAGCAGATAAGCAGATAAGCAGATAATAGGATTATAAATTTCGGTGA
>CAZPSY010000160.1:0-4563 GCA_964589295.1 uncultured Ignavibacteriaceae bacterium | reverse complement strand
CCTTTCCATAAGGAAGCCAGTTTTCTAATTCTGGTCGGCGGGTTTCCATATAAGATTCATCCAATGCGTTTGTTGCGCGGGCTTTGAATAATAAGAACCATGCACCAACCGGTCCATAAGCATCTTTAAAACGAACAGGAATAAAACGAACTTCCTGGCAGGTCATTTCTGCGCCTGCTTTAAGAGTAAAGTAAGCACTTGAGCCCGAGTTCCATGGTGGATACCATGCACGCCCAAGACCTTCGCCTGAGGAACGTGGTTTAAATACGTGAACAGCGCCACCCATTGCAACCAAGGTAGCTTTAGCTTTGAAGATATAGAACTTTTCTTCACGTACACTAAATCCAACAGCACCAACACAACGTTCGCCATCCATAATAGGACCAACTATAAAAATACGTTCGTAAATGTTATCCATACCAACGGCGTTCTTTGCAGCTTCTGCAACAATAACTTTATAAGATTCACCATTAATCATTAACTGCCATCTTCCTTCATGCACATAGGCACCCTTATCATCTGTCCATATTGGGAGTCCCCATTTTTCAAAAAGATGAACTGATGAATCTACGTGACGGGCAATATTATAAACAAGATCTTCACGTGTGATACCCATTAAGTCATTACGTACATAATTAACATAATCTTCCATAGTATTTTGGCCGTCTTTCAGACCAACATATTGGTTGATTGCTGATAAACCCATAGCAACAGCACCACTACGGTCTATTGCAGCTTTATCAACAAGAGTAACTTTTAACCCATTTTTCTTTGCCCAGTGTGCAGCTTCCACAGCAGCACCACAGGCAGCCATACCACCACCAACAATCAGAAGATCAGTGGTCACTTCTACAGTTTCGAAATTAGCCATGATAATTATTTCCTTATTATTGGTTATTATTTAAATGATGGTATTTTTTCAAGACCGGCTGCTTCAGGTTCGCAATAAAGAGCAGGTCCAGCAAAATCATCTGTAATTGCAAATCCACCATCCGGTTTTGCTTCTCCTTCGGGGGTGGTACGAATTGGGAACTTGAACCGTTTTAAACTTCCGTTACGGAATTTAACAGTCCACATAATACTATCTGTACTGCGCATAGGTGTTACTGTAGCACCTAATGGAACGAAATCGGCATAACCGCGAACTTCAACTGCCTGTGTAGGACAAATTTTAACACAGTTGTAGCATTCCCAGCACATTTCGGGTTCACAGTTATATGCCTTCATTTTAACCTTATCTAATACCATCAGGTCATTAGGACAAATGAATTGGCACGCTGTTTTATCAAGCGCTTTACAGCCATCGCACTTATCAGAAATTACATAACTTGGCATTATAATACCTCCTTATAGAAATTAATAAGAATTAGTAAGTTATTTTTTAACGATAAAAACAATATTTTATCTTTTGATATTATCATCAATTTTTTATTTTTTTACTTTAGCTTCACCGGTTGCGTGTCCGTGCATTTTCACTTCAACTTTATTTTCCAGGTGCGCATAATAATCTTTTAATATAGCTAAAACTTCCGGACGGCTGAATTCAAAAGGAATATCTCCGCCCTCCGATAATCCTTTTCTTAGAGCAGTACCGCTTAAGAATAATCTGTCTTCTTTTGGATGAGGGCAGGTTTTCATTGAAGCCATACCGCCACACTTATAACACCAGAATGTCCAATCTATTGGAAGCATTTTACATTCTAAAGCTCCATCCCAAAGCTGGTGATATGAATCCTGTGCATCAAAAGGACCATAGTAATTTCCAACACCTGCGTGATCGCGACCAATAATCATGTGTGTGCAGCCAAAATTCTGGCGGAAAACACCATGGAGCAAACCTTCCCTCGGACCAGCATAGCGCATATCGAGCGGATAGCCGCCTGCTACAACACGTTCTTTAAGGAAGTAGTTTTCAACTAAAGTATCGATACACTTAACACGAACATCTGCAGGAATATCTCCCGGTTTTAATCCGCCAACCAATTGATGGATGTATAAACCGTCGGTAACTTCAATTGCTATCTTCGCAAGGTATTCGTGGGAACGGTGCATTGGATTTCTTAATTGTAGTGCGGCAATTGTTCGCCATCCCTTTTCTTCAAAGATTTTTCTACTTTCAGCAGGACGCTGGTAAATACCTTTGAACTCTTCCGGAAAATAACTTTCCGAAAGAACTTTAACCGGACCAGCTATATTCCAATCCAGTTGATTCATTACAACCTTAACTCCCGGGTGTTCCGGATCATTAGTTGCAAACACATTTTTACATTCAAAGTCTTTATCAATTTGGTACTTCTCAGTTACTTTCATAGTACCCATTACTTCATTGGTTTCATCACTAACAAGAGTAATCTCTTCATCAATTGTTAATGCGTTAGCAACTTCCGTTGAAACTGAAAGAGTAATTGGAATGGGCCAGAATAAACCGTTTGTCATTTTCATATCGGCACAAACGCCTTTCCAATCATCATACCCCATAAAACCATCAAGAGGAGTAAAGCCACCTATACCAAGCATAATTAAATCGCCGGTTTCACGGGTGGTCATTCGTACTTTTTTTAGTTTATCCGCTTTTTTTAATTCCTCTTCTTTTTCCTTTCCGCTAAGAAGAAGAATTTTTAACTCATCACTTCCGTGTGGTCGTATTAAATTAGATTCTGCCATGATTGCTCCTTAATTAAAAATTTTATGATTGTTTATAAACTCACAAAATTTTAGTTGATTAAGTTTTTATTAATTATTCTTAAAGAAATGTTTAGTTCGTTTCTGTTTTTAATCATAATCTGCCAGTTAGAAAGGTAGAAAAAATCCCCTGTGAATGAGTCGTTTGCCAAGGTATTGAAACTGATTTTATTGTGATTTAAACAATTAATTACACATCTAAAATTATTGCTATGCAGAAGTAAAATCAACGCGAATTGGAATTTTGTACTCATTCTGTTGCTGTTTTCTACATTCCTTTGTAAGGATTAAATCCCATCTCTGTAATCTCTTCAACAAAATCGTTGAAGATACCGGGAAGCTTTTTGTATTCATCGAGCGAAAGATTGAATATTTGGACTCTCTCCGGCTCGAGAACTAATTGCTTTAATTTTTCCTGTACGTTCTCCATTCTTTTCTCTGCAAGTTCGCTTCCCTTTATGTAATGACACTGATAATCATCACCATGCTTACACCCGATTAAAATGATTCCATCAAAACCCATTGATAATGCATCTGCAATCCAAACAATATTTATCGCACCTAAACAACGGACAGGAATTACACGAATATTCGGATCATACTGAAGTCGGAATTTGCCAACAATATCCAATGCTGGGTAAGCATCATTTTCGCATAGGAAAGCAAGTATTCTTGGTTTTTCTTCAAATTCGTCTGGAATATCAACTGCTTTAATCATTGAAGAGACTGATTGTATTGAATAATCCTTAAACGTAATTATTCTTTCAGGACATGCGCCAAGACATATTCCGCATCTTCGGCATCTGTTTGGATTAGGTAACGGAGTGCCTTTTTCATCTTCATCTAACGCACCAAATGGACATTCTTCCGTACAACGTTTACATTGAGTACAACGCTGCATAAAGAAATCAAGGTAAGCTTTATCGCCCGATCTTGGATGTACGGCAACTCCATTTTTTGCCGCATATAAAAGTTGAATAGCTTTTAAAGAAGCACCATAAGCATCATTTTTACTTTCAGCTATATTCATTGGAGATCTAACACAACCTGCAGCATAAATGCCCGTTCTTCTTGTTTCATATGGAAAGCAAATATAATGTGAATCCGGAAAGCCATATTTTAAAGTTGGTAAATCGGTACCCTGCCTGTATGTAAGGTTTAAAATTTTTGCACCAACCTCAGCAGATTCTGCTCCCTTTTTCCCATCAAGGGTTTCTTCTTTTTTATCAGATTCTTCTTTCTTCTCGGTTTCTTCACCAGCTTCGATTTCACCTGCCAATGTTGTGGGAACCATTCCAGTTGCTAACACAACAACATCCGATTTTATCTGAATCTTTTCACCCAATAGAGTATCATCTATATTAATAATCATTTTCCCATCAGCAGATGAACTAACCTCACTAACATCACCTTTTGTTAGAAAGATATTACCTTCTTCCTGAACACGTTTATAAAAAAGCTCATGCTGTGCAGGAGTACGAATGTCTTTATAAATAATATAGATTAACGCATCCGGAAATTTTTCACGAATATATAAAGCTTGCTTTAGCGATACCGAACAACAAATAGATGAGCAGTAAGGAAGATGCTTTTCATCCCGCGAGCCGGCGCATTGAATAAACGTAATACTCTCTATAGGCTTTCCGTTTAATGCTTTATTCTCTTTTCCATTTTTAATATACTCTTCTAACTGAATTCCAGTTAAAACTTTTTCAGATTTTCCGTAACCAAGCTCGCCAAGATTATTAGGATTGTATTCCTTCCAGCCGGTAGCTTGTACGATAGCACCAACTTTCATGGTTTCAGTTTGTACTTCATTATTAATATTTAAAGTAACATCAAACTCACCCGGCTGCCCTGAAATCTTTTCAATTAAACAAG
>CAZPSY010000159.1:0-4579 GCA_964589295.1 uncultured Ignavibacteriaceae bacterium | reverse complement strand
TAATTATCCCCGATTCAACAGAATGGAGTAATGCATCCTGCTGCGCTTTATTGAATCGATGAATTTCATCAATAAAAAGAATTGTACTTTTTTTTATAAGTTCGTTCCTCGATGCAATTTCGATTATGCTGCGAACATCCTTAACCCCCGATGATACAGCACTTATCTGGTGAAATTCTGCGTTGGTTTCTTCTGCAATTATTCTTGCAAGGGTTGTCTTCCCGGTTCCGGGAGGTCCCCATAAAATAAATGATGAAATGGTATCGTTATCAATCATCAACCTTATCGGTTTCCCTTCACCAACGAGATGTTCCTGCCCGTAAAATTCAGTTAGCGATTTTGGTCTTATTCTTTCGGCAAGCGGAGTGGATGGGATCATCTTTTTGTTCATTACATTTTCTATTTTTCATTCACATCAATTTTTACTTCGTTTTCTCTCATCATATCATATTCTTCCCTTGCTGTTCTTTCTATCTTTGCAGGAATTTTGTTCTTCAGCGAATCAATTTCATTTTGAAGCCGCACGTTCTCTTCTTTTAATGTTTCAATCTGAATATTGATGGATTCGAGTTCGCCCTTAATTTTAAAATACTTCAGCATCCCGTATTCATTAAACAGAATGTAGGAAACACCTATTATAACAACCACGAAGAAAGTATAAAGAACAATTTTCTTTTTTTTATTTCCAGCCATCAGAGTGCGTGTTTAATAATCCTTTCAATCAATTCTTCAAACGAAATTCCAACTTCTTTAGCCATTTTAGGGACAAGACTTGTAGAGGTCATTCCCGGCAGAGTGTTTACTTCAAGACAAAATGATTCGTTCTTTTCATTCAATCTAAAATCAACTCTGCCGTAGCTTTCACATTGTAATGAATTAAATGCAATTAATGCCTGCTCCTGGATCGATTTAAATACTTTTTCAGGAATATCTGCTGGAACAATATAGTTGCTCATCCCAGGTGTGTACTTGCGTTCGTAATCATAAAATCCATCCTTCGGAATAATTTCCAAAACAGGCAGTGCTTCTTTTCCAAGTATTGCAACTGTAATTTCGCGCCCTGGTATGTATTCTTCAATTAGTGCTTTATCCGAAAATGTTAGAGCAAATTGTACAGCTTCTTCAATTTTACTTTCCTCTTCAACAATAGTTAATCCAACAGTAGAACCCTGATCATTAGATTTAATAACACATGGCAATCCAATTTCAGAAATAATCTGCTCATCAAGTTTTTCATCATTTTTATTTTGATTATTAACAACCAGCCACTTTGCAGTGTTAACTCCCGCATCTTTAAAAATAGTTTTAGATAACGCCTTATCCATTGCCATTGCTGATGCAAGCACTTTAGAGCCGGTATATTTTAATCCTCTTAATTCCAAAAGGGATTGCATTGTACCATCCTCTGCCCACTTACCATGCAGTGCAGAAAAAACAACTTCAATATCATCAAACAAATTTGAGTTTATTGCTTCGACACAATTACGATTCGATATTTCAGCATAATCCTGCGAAGAAAAAAACAATTCCGTTTGCGTCGGCTGATTTATTCCATAAGCAGGGTCAACAAGCACTGTTGGGTATTGAAGAGATAAAAGCGCTTTATAAATTCCTTCGCCGGACATTTTGGAAACTTCACGTTCGGGTGAAGTTCCGCCGACTAAAAGAGCAACTTTAGGCTTTGCACCAACCATAATTTTTATAACTTAAAATTGATGTTAAAATTAATCAAATACGTTTCGTGGATCCTGTGTTATTCCATAAGTTTCTTCAGAAATTTCAAGCAGTTTTCTTACATCTTCCTTAGAAAGCTCTTTAGCATTACCAAGCATTTTAGCTTTGTATAAAGTTTCGGCAGCTTGTTCCAGTTTTTCCATTTTGTAATAAGCATCATCCAGGTTTTTACCAAGTGTTAAAGCGCCATGGTTTTCCAGCAAAAAAGCCCACGCATAATCAATATGAGGATCGAGACTTCGGGGAAGATCTTCAGTAGATGGTGTTCCGTAACGGCATAGAGGAACTTTTCCTAAAGTAAGTATAACTTCAGGAAAATAATGTTTGACCATTCCTTCGCCTTGCATACTGAAAGCAGTGGAATGAACCGGGTGACAATGTACTACTGCATTAACATCGTGCCGTTTTGAGTATGCATAAAGATGAAGCTTGAACTCTGTTGTTATTCTGCCTTCTCCCTTTAAAGGTTTGCCGTTAAAATCAAATTCAAGAATATCACTTGCAGTAACATCGCCTTTGCAAATACCTGAGCGGGTAATTAAAATAGTATCATCAGAAGTGATTGCCGAAACGTTGCCATCCGTTGCAGCAACAAAACCTTTTTCATAAACTTTATGGCAGATTGATATCAGTTTTTCCCGGTCCTGCATTTCTCTTCCAGTTGTTCCATTAGTTGCAGATTGATCAACCCATCTTCCCCGGTTACTAAAGGAGTTTCTCCTTTAAGGAAAGATTTTTGAAGAGAGCGGAGTAAGTAAAGTAATTTATTCCCACGCTTTCTAAAACTTTTTTTCGCTTCACCTTCAAGCTGAATTGTTAATTTGGAGGGGAGAGTTTTTACACCAATTAATTTTTCAATACTGATAGCCCCTTTATCTCCCAGAATTTCGATCCTGTTAAATGCTTTTTTATTATTGTAAGAAACATTAAATATTCCATAGCCGCCTTTTTCAAACTTAACTACTCCAATAGCAATATCTTCAACTTCAGATTGATATACAACGTTATCGGTATAACCATTAATTTCGTTAATTTCTCCGCCAATAAATCTAAGTAGATCGATCATGTGAGTTCCAAGATCTCTAAGTGCGCCGCCGCCGCTAAGAGCTTTGTTAAAACGGAAGTTATTTCCTGGTGGAAAATCTATATTGAAATTAAGTGTAATTGAAACAAGCTTACCGATTGTTTGGTTATTAATAAGTTCTTTAGCTTTTACTATATGTGGATGAAACCTGTGAATGTAATTTACTGCCATGGACACATTATTCTGTTTGCATGCTTCTACCATCTCAGCTGCCTGCTTGCTGTTAAGAGCTAAAGGTTTTTCACATAAAATATTCTTACCGGCTTCGGAAGCTTTAATTACCTGCTCATAATGGTCTGCATTTACACTTGAAATAAAAACAAAATTGATATCTGATTTAAGAAACTTATCATAATGATCATAGTAGCCGGCAACACCCGATTTTTCAGCAAGTTCTTTTGCCCGGGAAATTTTATGGCTGTAAACTGAGTGGATTACACTTTTTCTTAAAAATGTGAGGGTTGGAATAAAGGTATATTCGGCATATCTGCCGCAGCCGGCAATTCCCCAATTTATTTTTTTTACACCAGGCTTTTTAAGTTTAAGCATCTGAAACTAAATGATTTGGAAAAATATACAGGATTATTTTATTGTAAATCAGTTTAACGGCTGCAATATTAAACTAAGCTGTTTTCTTAAACATCTTTAAACGATCCAGCAGCATACTTATTGGTTTAGAATTCAACATAATATAGAAATGGACACTGGGTACATTTTCATCCAACAATTGTTTAACCTGATTTACAGACCATTCAACACCAATTTTAAGAACATCTTCAGGCTTAGCCGCTTCAACTTCATCAGCAAGTTCTGTAGGAATAGTAACATGAAAATTTTTAGGGATTGAATGAAGCTGTGATTTTGAGGTTAATATTTTTAATCCAGGAATAATAGGAATATCTATCCCGGCTTCGCGGCAAAGTTTTACATAATCAAGATAGTGCTTATTATCATAAAACATCTGGGTAACTATATAATCGGCACCAGCATCGGCTTTTTGTTTTGCATACCTTACATCCGATTTCAAATTCGGAGCTTCGAAGTGTTTTTCGGAATAGCCGCCAACGCCAACACAAAAATTAGTGGCTTTTGCATCAAGCAGATTTTCTTCCAGATATTTACCATTATTCATATCAACAATCTGCTTAACAAGGTCAAGCGAATGATCATTAATACTTTTACCAAGTGGTACAGGTTTATCGTACCCGCTATCATCGCCCCTAATTGCTAAAACATTATCGATTGCCAGGTAGTTAAGTTCAATTAAAAAATCTTCAGTCTCTTCGCGGGTAAATCCTTTAACAAGAATGTGCGGCACTGCATCAACATTATATTTATTCTGAATAAGAGCACATATTCCGAGTGTGCCGGGTCTTTTCCTTTTAACTTTTTTCTTTATCCCGTCAGCAGTTTCATCATATATAACTTCTGCAGAGTGACTTGTAATATCGATGAACGGAGGTTTGTATTTTATCAGCTCATCCAGCACTGCCAGCACATCTTTTATATCGCCTCCACGCTTTGGAGGTATTAATTCAAAACTGATCAGAGGCTCTTTGGCATTCATCAAGTGATCTATAACTCTCATATATTCCTTATCTAATCAATAATTGGTTGATTACAAATATATATAAACTTTAGAATAATTAAACTCTATATTAGTAAGAATTAGAAGGGGAAGAGATTAAGCAGCTTTTTGTTTTTTCTGAATGATGATTCATCTGTCTTTATCTTCATATATTTTCCTTCAAGCCACATCCT
>CAZPSY010000158.1:3257-4585 GCA_964589295.1 uncultured Ignavibacteriaceae bacterium | reverse complement strand
CCCGGCGTTCATTACGTTCAAAACTCTCTTGTTGCCGTTACTATTGGAATGGAGCTGGGAATCGATTTTAAAATAATTAAAAAGGCGCTGGAAAAATTCTCAGGTGTTTACAGAAGATTCGAAACGAAGTATAATAAGGAAGTACTAGTGATTGATGATTATGCGCATCATCCAACCGAAACAACCGTTACTTTAAAAGGAATCAGATCAGGTTGGAATAGAAGACTTGTTGCGGTTTTTCAGCCGCATCTTTATTCAAGAACGAAGGATTTTTACCAGGAGTTTGGCAGATCGTTCCTTAATTCTGATGTTTTTATTTGTACCGATGTTTATCCCGCAAGAGAAAAACCGATTGAAGGCATAACTGGAAGGCTTATCGCAGATATTACTAAAAAATTCGGGCATAAGAATGTTCATTACGTTGAGGATAAAAATTCTATACCGGCTAAACTTATGGAATTGAAAGAAGACGGAGATATTATTGTTACGATGGGTGCTGGCGATATATGGAAGTATGGAGAAAAATTTGTTGAGTTGTTAAAAGCGAAATAAAATATGAAAGACACAGTCAGTAAAATATTCGGCTTGGTGATGTTTCTTGTTTTAGTAGGAGGCATTCTCTATCTGAACCTATTTGGTGAAGAGGCAGATGAAAAAGATATTTACGAATTGATTGAGGTAAACAGTAACTCGCTTCTACCTGCAGAAGATTATCTACTCTTTACTGAACTTAATAACTCAATAAAACTTAATGATTTAACTCTGCCTGATGTAAAAGCAAGGTTTGAAGAGCATCCTTACATTGTTAAAGCAGATGTAAAATTTGATGGCATTAATAAAATAATAGTGAACATTGAAGAAAAAGAATTAAAAGCCGTAATACTAAGTGAAGAAAATCCCGGACTTATAACAGAAGATTACAAACTGGTTCCGCTGCTTAAAAATACTTCTTTTTCTGAACTACCGGTTATCTCACATTTAAAAACAAATAGTGATGAAACGGGAACCGGCAATCCTGAGAATGAAGAGCTGGTACAGGCATATAAAATAATTGATGCGATTAAAATTACTGATGAAAATATCTACAAAAATTTAGATGAAATAAACCTGAGATATGGAAGAGATATCATACTAACCTTTAGCGGTTTAGATTGTTCAGTAATATTCGGACGCGGGAATGAAGCAAAAAAAATTGTTTATCTGCAAGCTTTATGGGAAAAAATGAATGAGGAAAATAACTTATTTAAAGAGAGCGAATACATTGATCTTCGTTATCGAAATAAAATATTTATCGGAAAGAAAATAAAAACAGAAATAACCGGATGAAA
>CAZPSY010000158.1:0-3157 GCA_964589295.1 uncultured Ignavibacteriaceae bacterium | reverse complement strand
GATGAAAAAAGAAATTATTGCAGGACTAGATCTTGGCACAACAAAAGTTTGCGCAGTTATAGCAGAAAAATCTGAAGGAACAGAACGCTTTGATGTTCTCGGATTTGGTGTTGCACATTCAGACGGATTACACAAAGGATTGGTTGCAAATATTGGAAAAACTGCCGAGGCAATTAAATCAGCAATGTCTATTGCCAGCAACCGTGCAGGATTAAATATTAATTATGTAAACGTTGGTGTTGCCGGCGAGCATATTACAAGCATAAGGCACAGGAACTATGTAACAATAAGCAGTAAGGAAAAAGAAATTACAAAAGATGATCTTGATAGGCTTGAAGCTGATGTAAGGACGATACGAATTCCATCGGATAGACAAATTCTTCACATCATTCCGGAAGAATTTTCTGTTGATCATCAACCGGGAATTGAAAATCCGATTGGTATGTCGGGCTCCAGGTTGGAAGCAAGTAACCATGTTGTGCTGGCATCAATACCAGCTATTCAGAATATAAAAAAATCTGTGGAAAGAGCCGGCTTAAGAGTTAAAGATTATATACTTCAACCAATTGCATCCAGTACTTCAGTGCTTGAAGAAAGTGAAAAAGATTTGGGAGTCGCACTTATTGATGTAGGCGGTGGAACAACAGATATAGCTGTATTTCACAAAAGGGCAATCAAGCATACAAAGGTAATTGGTATTGCCGGTAACCAGGTAACTAACGATATAAGAGAATCGCTTGGTATTATAACCGAAGAAGCTGAAAATCTGAAGAAAGAATATGGATATGCAACTGAATCTGCAATAATAAAAGATGATGAAATACTTATAAAAGGTATTGGCGCAAGGGGTAATACAAAAATCCCGATCAGTTTATTAACACAAATAATTAGTCTGCGGATGAAAGAACTTTTTTCAATTGTAGATAACGAATTAAGGAGCGCCGGTTATAAAAACAAAATTAAAGCAGGCATTGTTTTAACTGGTGGCGGTTCTTTACTAAGTGGAACAACAGAATTGGCGGAAGAAGTTTTCGGTTTACCCGCAAGAATTGGTCTGCCACGAGACTTGGGTGAAGGTCTCTCAAACGAAATTGAAAGCCCGGAGTTTGCAACTGTTGCAGGACTAATAAGAGGCATACCCGGCGGCAAATCTAGTGAGTTCCAATCGCTTTTAAAAAGAAAAAGAGATACAAAAAATAAAGTAAAATCACTCATTAAAAGAGTACAGGAATTTTTTGATGAATTATAATAAATCAAAACAAGGAGGAAACATGTCCAAATTTGCCACTCTTGATAGTGAGCAGCCATTATCAGCAGTTCTTAAAGTTGTAGGAGTTGGTGGCGGCGGTTGCAATGCTATTGATAGTATGATAGCCAGAGGGCTTAATGGAGTTGAATATGTTGCACTAAATACCGATGCACAGGTGTTGGAAAGCAGCAAGGCAACACACAAACTACAGTGTGGAACTTCAATTACGCGTGGGCTCGGAGCTGGCGCGGATCCTAACGTTGGCAGAAAAGCTGTGGAAGAAGACCGCGAAAAACTTGCTGAATTGCTTTCGGGTAGCGATATGGTGTTTGTTACCGCAGGAATGGGCGGCGGTACGGGTACAGGCGGCGCTCCGATCATCGCATCGGTTGCACAAAGTATTGGTGCATTGGTGGTTGGCATTGTTACAAAACCTTTCAGGTGGGAAGGTAAAAAAAGAATGCTGAATGCCGAACAGGGAATACAGGAATTAAGGCAGCATGTTGATAGTCTGATTGTAATTCCTAATGAAAGACTACTCAGTATTTTAGATGGCAGCGTTAATGCTTTTGCTGCGTTCGATAAACCGAACGAAGTATTATACGAAGCCACACGAGGAATAGCTGATATAATTACGGTTGAAGGTTTAATTAATGTTGACTTTGCAGATGTACGCGCTGTAATGAACCAGAGCGGTGAAGCATTGATGGGCTGTGGAATTGCCAGCGGTGAGAACCGTGCAATTGAAGCTGCACAAAAAGCGATATCAAGTCCCCTGCTCGAAGGTATTAATATTAAAGGCGCTAAAAGTGTACTGCTTAATGTAACCGGTTCAAGTAATCTTACTATGCAGGAAATTAATGAAGGCAATAATGTAATTTTTGAAGCTGCCGGTGATGAGGCAAATGTTATTTTTGGCTGTGTTCGTAAAGAGGAGATGAATGATTACGTATCCTACACTGTCATTGCAACCGGGTTCGATAGCGGGCGGAAAACATTTATAACTCCTGCTCACAAATCTGAACTGAAGAAACCCAGCGAGCAACTTAGTTTTAGAGGTGGGTTTAATTTTATGGATAACGATAGTATTGATAAACAGGACCTGGAAGTTCCTACAATTATTCGTGTGCAAAGCCCTGATACACAGCTTGAAAATACTGAAGAAGATGAATTGGCTGAAAGCAGTTTTACTGCCGAAGCATCACGTTATAGCTGGGCAAAGCAGAGAATGGAAAAGAAGGAACCTGAGAAGAACTCGGATAATGATGATGATGAAAGCTCTTCGTTTTTAAGAATGATTATGGACTAAATATCCTAATCAATAAAAAGTTTGTTCTTTGAGTTTTGTTTTTTGGTATTTCTAATTTAGGATGAGCAGGAAGATAACGGAAACTATTTATGCCGTACCCAATGAAAGGATCGCCCTCACCCTTTCACACGGCGGGATGTTAATAATTATTGACCTGCTGCAGAATCGCATTCCACATTTTAGTCCTGCTTATCCTTATTTATACAAACCTTAGGTTTATTCATCCGTCAGGCGTGCATCCACAAGAATATGTTCTGCATTCTCTTTGTCATGTGTGATAATTAAACGGTTCGGGCGGCAGCAAACTTCACATTCTTCAGTTTGGTCCTGCTTTCCCTCTATTGTAAGGTCAATCCAGAGCTCATTTTCCTGGCTACAATACTGGCAAATCCAGTTTACTACATCATCCGTTTGCATTTCTCCTTCCTCCTTTGTTAATAAATTTATTACCTATAATAAAATATTTTTTTATTTAAAAGCAATAGTGGGGAAAAGAATTCAGAAGACAGCAGTCGGAATATTGTACTTATTAACTCCCAACTTTAGTTGGGTGAAAAAAAAGTAATATTACAAAAAATAACGGTTTCTCCTCAGGAGTC
>CAZPSY010000157.1:1787-4589 GCA_964589295.1 uncultured Ignavibacteriaceae bacterium | reverse complement strand
AAATAAAGAAGCCAAGACCAAAAAGAAAAAGAGTAACTTGCTTTTATTCATATGACCTCCTATTGGGTTAAATTAAAGAAGTGAAATTTAAGGAACTGTGTAAGTAAGATAATTAACATATGGGATATGTATTAACAGTTATTAATTGTTAAGTGAATAATAACAAATAACTAATACTTAACAAAAAAAAATTACTCTAAGGATGAAAAAATAACTGAAATATCACTAAAATTCTTTATTCAATCTCTCAATCACATCCAGGGATTTTATACCTTCGGCTTCTGCACTAAAGTTAGTAATAATGCGGTGGCGAAGTACAGGAAGCATTGCATTTTTTACATCATCAATTTCTGGTGTATATCGTTCTTCAATTATTGCTTTAGTTTTGGCGGCAAGTATCATATATTGTGATGCACGAGGTCCGGCTCCCCAGGTTATCCAGTCTTTAATGAATTGCGGTGAGTTTCCGTTTGAAGGTCGGGTCATATTTGCAACTTTAACTGCAAATTCAATTACATTTTCTGCAACGGGAACTTTTCTTACCAGCTGCTGGAAATTAATAATCTCTTCGGCTTTTAAAACCTTTTTAAGATCTGCTTTGTACTGGCTTGTAGTAGTTTCAACAATCTTAATCTCATCTTTATAAGAAGGATAATCTAACCAGAGATTGAACATAAACCTATCTAGCTGTGCTTCCGGTAAAGGATAAGTTCCTTCCTGCTCAATTGGATTTTGCGTTGCAAGTACAAAAAATGGCTCGGGCAGTTGATAAGTTGTTCCTGCAGCCGTTACCTTATGTTCCTGCATTGCTTCCAGAAGAGCCGCCTGAGTTTTAGGAGGTGTACGGTTTATTTCATCTGCAAGAATAATATTTGCAAAGATTGGACCTGAAATAAATTTAAAATCTCTTTTCTTGGTTAACTGGTCTTCTTCAATAATTTCAGTTCCGGTAATATCGCTCGGCATTAAATCGGGAGTAAATTGTATTCGGCTAAATTGGAGATCCATCACTTCGGCAACGGTTTTTATAAGGAGGGTTTTTGCCAATCCGGGTACGCCAACCAACAAACAATGCCCTCTTGCCAGCAAAGAAATAAGAAGCTGGTCAATTATCTCTTCCTGCCCAACAATAACTTTGGCAATTTCAGTTTTAACTTCTTTAATTTTCCCGGCAAGCTGGTTAACTAATTCAACATCCTGCTTTCCGGTTGGATCATTTTTCAAACTCAATTTCCTTTTGTTGATGTGATGCTAAATTCTTACTTCCCAAAAGATTGAATCTTTCAGCTTTTCAATCCACCGATCATATTCTTTTTGTTTCTTCATCTCATCAGCAAGCCGTTTAACTTCGGTATAATCTTCTTTTATACTTGCAGGATGCTGTGGTACGCGCGATTCAAGGTAAACAATGTGATAGCCATAAGTGCCCGGCGCATATTCCAATCTTCTTGGAAAACTAATCTCCCCCTGCTTCAACTTGGAAACAACGTCCAGTAAATGCTTATCCAACTGGTTTAAATAATAAGTCCCAAGTTCACCACCAAATGCAGCAGTCTCTTTATCCTCGCTGTATTTTTTTGCAAGTGTTTTAAAATCGCCGCTAGCGTTAACAATACTGTCTCTTAAGTCCGAAAGATATTGGATAGTTTCCAGGTCAGAATCTTCATCGGCTTTAATTTTTATTAAGATATGCCTTGTGTGGATCGATTCGCCCCTGCGCTCAATAAGTTGAATGACATGAAACCCAACGGGAGATTCAACCACACCGGAAAGTTCGCCTTCCTCTAAAGCAAAAGCTGCAGCTTCAAACTCTGGATAGAAAACACCTCTCTGCACAAATCCTAAATCACCGTTCTGCACAGCACTGCCTGGATCTTCAGAATACTGTTTTGCCAGCAAACCAAAATCTGCACCACCTTTAATAGAATCTAATAAAGATTGAGCTAATTCTTTTGCCTGGTTTTTAATTCTATCTGTAGCTTTTGGATTCCTGAAGATGTGATAAATTTTCAGCTTTTCAGGAATCATTCCCAAGCTGTCTTTATAAATTTCGAAAAACTCTTCGATCTCTCTGCGACTGGCTTCCAGAAATGCAAAGTTCTTTTCACGCAATCGTTGAACCATTAAGTTTTTCCGAACGTCATCTCTCAGTTCACGTTTTATTTGCTTAATGCTCATTCCATACATCTCTTCAATTTTAGCTATGGAACCATACTGCTGCTGAAAAACATTTATCTGGTATTCTATCTGCTGAGTTATTTCCTCTTCTGTTACTTCAATCGAATCAAGTTCTGCCTGTGCAAAAACAAGTTTTTCATCGATCATTGATTTTAGGATCTGGTCTTTTAATCCCTCTGAATTTGGATCAATCCCCCTCTGGCTTGCGAATAGTGAAGATTGAAAATCAAGCTCACTTTGCAAAATAATTTCGTTATCAACTACCGCAACAACTCTATCAAGAACTTCCTGCGACAAAGTTATTGTGCTTAATAATAATACAAAGTGGATTATTTTAATGTTCATCAATTACCTAATTTTTTATTTCTATATCGCTTTTGGAATAAAGCTCATCTATATAATTATCTAATAGCTGCTTCTTTTTGTTAGCTATAAATCTTTCTTCCACAGATTCCTTAATAATATCAAAAGCAGGGATGGTGCCCTTTTTAAAATTATTTAATACCTGCGCAACAGTATAATATCCAGCATCGTCCGAAATAACAATGCTAATTTCAAGTGGGTGTAACCCGTTAACAATCCTTGCAAGTTTTTGCGGGTAAATATCCTGCTCGTTTAAAATAA
>CAZPSY010000157.1:0-1687 GCA_964589295.1 uncultured Ignavibacteriaceae bacterium | reverse complement strand
AAGCAGAAGTGAGCCGGCTAATTCTTTTTTTGATTTTTCAAGAATACGCTTAAAATCCTTTTCATTAAGAATTCCCTCGCTAATAGCTTCCTGGTAAAGAAGCTCTTTTAAAATCCATTTTCTTATTACTTCAGCTTTAAAGTTATCATCAACATTTGCAGAATCTAAAATCCCTAGTAAATCGCTCCCGGATAAATAAGAATCATTTACCCGGGCAACGTAATCTGTTTTATCTGAACTCTCCTGGCATCCCGCAATAAGAACTACGGTAAGAAGAGTAGTTAAGACTTTATTAATTCTTTTTAAATGCTTTTTCCAGTTCATCATAAAATATAACTGGATTGTATCTTATGTTTAAACTATTAATATATTCTTCTTCAAGCCGGCTGCTTTCCATCTCCTGGTATTTACCGGATACTTCAGCTTTTGCTTCTTCAAAAGTTTTTAATCTTGCGGACTGTCTTTCGTTAAGTTTAAATATTGAATAGCCGCCGGAGAATGGAATTGGCTCGGAATAGTCGTCAGCATTTTCAAGTTTGTTTGCTTCTTTTGATAAATCGGAGAAGTCTACATCCTGCAATTCATAAAAACCTGATGTCTCTTTTTTACCTGCTCTTTCCGTATAAAGATTAGCAAGCGAATCGAAAGAATCGCCTTCAACCAGTGATTTGTAATATAAATTAATCAGTGAATCTTTCATCGAAAAAATTTCGCTGAAACTTATTCTTTCTTTCAGGGAATAATTTTCTTTATTCGCGTTCCAGTAATTGTAAACACCTGCACTATCTATTTTCACCTCATTCCAAACTTCTTCTTCCTGCAGTTTGAAGATATAAATTCCGTCCCTGTAATCATTCATAAGAGCGGCAAACTCGGGATTTACTTTATCAAGGTTTAAAGCTTCTTCTTCTTTTAAAAGATCTTCGCTCACTTTATTAACTGCAATCATCACCTCATCGCGAACAAAAATTGGTTTGCCTGCAAATGTTCCGGCACTGTTTACTTTAAAAAGGAACTCACCCGCAGTTACAGTTTTTCCTGCATAGGTAAACAACACTTCATCTTTTACCAGATCAAGGTTAGGATATTCCATACCAAATCTTACTGAATCACTTTTTTCCATAAGCAAATCAACTGCTGCATCATTCAGATTGTAATTATATTTAACTCTTAAAGAATTGATCACGTTATCATAATCAACCTGGTAACGTTGTTTTTCATACATCTCCTTTAAATTTTCTCGTTCTTCTTCAAAAGAAGGATATCCCATTTTATCGGTTAGCTTAATAATATGGTAACCAAAATTTGTCTGTATAGGTTCAGATATTTCCCCAATTTCCATCTTAAAAGCTGCTTCATCAAATTCTTTAACCATCATTCTTCTTTCAAAGAAACCAAGATCGCCGCCTTTATTTTTGGTGCCGGTATCATCAGAATACTTTAAAACAAGTGAATCAAAAGGTACACCTGCTTTAAGCTCTGCCACCAGGGAATCAACTGTAAGTAAAGCGGCAGCCGAATCCATTTGTCCTTCAGGATTGAAATAACTAATAAGAATATGGCTGGCTTTTATTTTTGGTATGCGTGGTCCTCTTTCAGTAATTTTAATTAGATGAGAGCCATACCTTGTTTGTACAGCTTCCGGGTAAACTTCGCCGGCATTGGTTTTATACATTGCATCTTCGAA
>CAZPSY010000156.1:0-4590 GCA_964589295.1 uncultured Ignavibacteriaceae bacterium | reverse complement strand
GGTTTTGCTGTTGGCTGTTATTATTCTAGTCTACACCGTTTACTTTTCACCAAGCAAGGGTTTAGGATCTTTCTCAGATTTTGATCCAAACAACAATGCGGTTAAAGATATAAAAGTTGAACTTGTTGTGGAAAAGGGTATAAATAAGGATACACACGGTGGAGCTACGTTTTATACATCCGACAAGGGGGGTAATGTTGTTCTTGTTAATGCAGATAAAATTCCTTCAGAGATTGAATCTGCAAAAGTTTTAATACTTAGAGGACATTTAAGCCAGGATAACAGTTTCCACGCGCATGATGTATTGCTTGATTAAAAACCATGAATAAATTTGAACTCGAATCAAATTACAAACCATCCGGCGATCAACCCAATGCTATAAAAGAACTTGTTGAAGGTATTAACAGAGGTGATAAATTTCAAACTCTGCTTGGAGTAACAGGCAGCGGAAAGACTTTTACAATCTCTAACGTTATTCAGCAGGTTAACAAACCTGTGCTGGTTATCTCCCATAACAAAACCCTCGCTGCACAGCTTTACTCAGAGTTTAAAAGTTTCTTTCCTAAAAACGCTGTTGAATTTTTTATAAGCTACTACGATTACTACCAGCCGGAAGCTTATGTTGTTAGAAGTGATCTCTATATCGAAAAAGACTTTTCTATTAATGAAGAAATTGACCGCCTTCGGTTAAAAGCCACCACATCATTAATTGAAGGACGATCCGATGTGCTGGTTGTTGCAAGCGTAAGCTGCATTTACGGAATAGGTGCACCGCAGGAATATGCAGACCAGATTATGTTTGTAAGAAAAGGAGAGAAGCTTGACAGGAAAAAATTCTTAAGAAACCTTATTGATATTCATTTCGTAAGAAACGATGTGGAATTCACCCGTGGAACATTCCGCGCAAGAGGAGATGTTGTTGAGATAATTCCTGCTTACCAGTATGAAGAAGCATTGAGAATTGAGTTCTGGGATGATGATGTAGAACGGCTCTCAATTATAGATTCAACAACCGGTAAAGTGCTGCAGGAAATTGATTCGGCACCTATTTACCCCGCAAAATATTTTGTTACAGACCGGGATAAACTTCAAAAGGCAGTTTATAATATTGATCTTGAACTTGAGGAACAGCTTAAATATTTCAGATCGGAAGAGAAATATTTAGAAGCACAAAGAATTGAACAACGTACACGCTTTGATATTGAAATGATGAAAGAGATCGGTTACTGTTCCGGGATTGAAAATTACTCGCGCCACATGGATGCCAGACCAGCCGGCTCAAGACCTTACACTTTGTTCGATTATTTTTCAAAAGATTTTTTATTAATAATAGATGAATCACATGTAACCATTCCGCAATTGAGAGCAATGTATAACGGCGATAAAAAAAGGAAGGGTACTTTAGTTGAATATGGATTTCGCCTGCCTTCAGCGCTTGATAACAGACCTATGATGTTTGAGGAATTTGAAGGTATGATTAACCAGGTAATTTTTGTGGGCGCTACACCATCAGATTACGAATTAGAAAAAAGTGGTGGTGTAATTGTTGAACAGATAATTCGTCCAACCGGTTTGCTTGATCCTCCAATTGAAGTGCGTCCTATAACCGGGCAGATTGATGACCTTATTGCGGAGATAAGAAAAAGAACTGAGAAAAAAGAACGTACGCTTGTTACAACCCTTACTAAAAAGATGGCTGAAGATCTTGCAGATTATTTAGATAAAATTGGTGTGCTGGTAAGATATATCCACAGCGATATAGATTCACTCGAAAGAGTTGAGATATTACGTGATCTGCGTTTAGGTGAATTTGATGTGCTTGTTGGGGTAAATCTTTTAAGAGAAGGATTGGATCTTCCTGAAGTTTCGCTGGTTGCAATTATTGATGCAGATAAAGAAGGATTTCTTCGAAGTGAAAAATCGTTAATGCAGGTTGCAGGCAGAACGGCACGAAACGTAAATGGTAAAGTTATTATGTATGCTAATGTCATCACTAAATCCATGCAAAAAACAATAAGCGAAACAAACAGGCGAAGAAAAATTCAAAAAGAATATAATGAGAAGAATAATATAAAACCTGTTACCATCTATAAGAGTACAGAAGAGATTCTAAACTCAACCTCAATTGCAGATATGCGAAAGAAAGATGATAAAGAAGATTACGGATTTGCAAAAGTAGCGGAACCAATTTTGAAGTATATGGATAAAGAGCAAAAGCAAGATTTGATTGAGCAGTTACGCGAACAGATGCATGAAGCAGCAAAAGATCTTGAGTTTGAAAAGGCAGCTTCCATAAGAGACGAGATTGCCAAGCTGGAGAAGATGGTGAAATCCTAATGTCATTCTGAATCCCGATTAATCGGGATGAAGAATCTATTTTATAATTTGTTGAGATTCTTCGCTTCGCTCAGAATGACACCGAGTTATAATTCTATTCTATCCTCCGCGTAATCCTCTTCGGTCTCAGCAACCTTTACCATAATAGCTTTTACATTTGCAGGCAGATCAGCATCCTTAATTTGATTTAGAAGATACGTGCAAATATTTTCCGCAGTCGATTCAAAATTTACCACAACTTTTTTTGAATTTAGATTTTCTAAAAATTCTATTGTAAGCTTATCATCTTTGTTAACAAGGAAAGCGTGATCAAGTTTTTCAATTATTGGATAAACTATTTTTTCAACATCGTAATAATCTATTACCATTCCGTTTTTATCCAGTTCACCTTCAAACTCAACTAACATTTTATAAGAGTGCCCATGTATATTTTTACACTGCCCAAAATGTTCCGGCAACCGGTGCCCCATTTCCCATTTAAATTCTTTACTTATTTTCATAATAATTTCTTTTTTTATTTAATTAATAGCAATCGCTTCAAAAAAAATACCTGTCATTGCGAGTAGCTTGCTACGAAGCAATCTTTTAAATGAGATCACTTCTCCCGCTAAAGCGGGATCGTGATGACAATAATTTGGTATACTACACTCCTTTTGTTTCGGGGTGCCAGATAAATTTATGCATCTGCAATTGAAATCTTACTTCCAGTTTATCTTCTAAAATCCAGTTAACTAATGTTAACGGTTCAAGCTTACCAAACACAACCGAGGCAAGCAAGGCACACTTATTTTGTAAATCATATTTAACTATTATCGCTTTCATCCAATCATAATCTTCGCGGTTACCTATTACAAATTTTACTTCATCATCTTTCTTAAGATGATCTACATTTTCATATAAATTTTTATCCATCATTCCACTGGATGGACATTTCAAATCCATAATTATCTTAACTCGTTCATCAACTTCTTTTATCGGCATATTTCCTGCAGTTTCCAGCATTACATCAAAATCCTTATCGCATAATTTTTTCATCAGCTCAAAGCTTTCAATCTGCATGAGCGGTTCTCCGCCTGTAACTTCTACAAGCTTGCAGTTGTATTTTTTCACCTCTTCAATTATTTCATCAACCGACCTCTCTTTTCCTTCAAAAAACGCATATTCCGTATCGCAGTAAGTACAGCGGAGGTTACACCCGGTTAATCGAATAAATACGCACAGAAGCCCGGCATTGGTACTTTCGCCCTGTATTGAGTGATATATTTCATTCACATTTAACATAAAAAGCAGGATTTTAAGCTATAATTGAAGAAATTGTGGAGTAAAAATACTAAACTAATATTTGACTTCAAATGCCCAAATATCTATATTTTGTGTTCGTTTTTTTAGAAATTTAGAACAGGAAAACTATTTAATGGCAAACCATAAATCGGCAAAGAAGAGAATACGTACGTCAGAGAGAAAACGTGTGGCTAATAAGAATGCAACATCTAAAATTAAATCGAGTTTAAAGAAAGTGTTTGATTCTAAGAATAAGGAAGAAGCAGAAAAATTATATAAAGATGCAGTTAGTTTATTAGATAAGAACTCTACGAAAAACAGGATCCCGAAGAATAATGCTTCCAGGAAAAAATCACAGCTTACTAAACATTTAAATAATTTAAAACCAGCTGAAACTAAAGAGTAAGCAGAAGTAAAATCACAAGTTTTCTGCCTGAGGCTGATGAGCCTTTGGCTCAAAAAAGAAGCTCTTCAATTGAAGAGCTTTTTTTATTGCCTAATCCAGTTTTTCGCGTTTAATCATATTTTCCGGTGAAAGAATTTTATCAAGTTCTTCCTTAGAAAGCAGTTTCCTCTCTAAAACCAGTTCAAAAACGCCTTTATTTTTTTCCAGTGCTTCCTTGGCTAATGATGTTGAAGTTTCATAACCTAAAATTGGATTTAATGCGGTTACCAAACCTATACTGTTTTCAACCAATTGTTTACAATGATCCTTATTCGCCGTGATATCATTTATGCATTTATAAACGAGAGTTTCCATTCCATTTTTCAGCATTTCTATAGATTCAAACAAACTTTGAACAATAACCGGTTCGAAAACATTTAACTCTAACTGCCCGGCTTCTGCAGCTATGGTTACTGTTAAATCATTTCCGATAACTTTAAAAGCAATTTGATTAACAACTTCGGGAATTACTGGATTAACTTTACCCGGCATAATTGATGAACCCGGCTGCATTGGCGGAAGATTGA
>CAZPSY010000155.1:0-4596 GCA_964589295.1 uncultured Ignavibacteriaceae bacterium | reverse complement strand
GATCTGAGTAATACTTACAATACAGATTACGCCTTTTTATATTAGAAAATGAGGCAGAGATATTTTTGATAAAATCAGCTATTTCGGCTTTCATCCATACATAATAAAAAACATATTTGAAGACTAAATCTTTTATAAATCTTTCAAACGTAATGCTTAAATATGATAGCCTCTGTTTCCACATAGCAATGTTCATTACTTTTTCTAAAATTATTCGTTTATAATTATCTTGAACAGCATAATATAAAGAATTTATGTTTAATAAATATCTATCAATAGATGTTACAAAGTTGAAGATTCCTGCATTATTTATCATATTTAATTCAGACAAAAAATTTTTACTAAGCATTTTTGAATAACCGAACAATCCAACCAACGAAGCGGCTAACGCTGTATTTTGCAAAATAAAAACTTTTATTCTATCAGAAATAAAGGTATCAAGAGTTTGATTTAATCCCTCAAAATCTCCTTGTGTGGCTTTTAGTAAAGCATGTAAAACTGGAACCTTAAGAACAATAATATCTATTTGATTAGCGATGTCACTCAGCCTTGATGCTAAAGAATATCTACCTCTTGTTAGTTGATATGCGGCCATATAATTTATTATCTGAGCAAATCGTTTTAAATTAGCTGGATTTGTAACTTTTTCTAGATAGAAGAAAATTTTATTTATGTTATTGATTAAAGCTTCAATACCAAGATTCATGATGCCGATGCGCTCTATCCAGGTTATTGAAGAAGATGCTTTATTTAACTGAGCTACACTTTTAGATGTATTTACTAAAGCCTCATTGGATTGGATAAGAAGAGCATCCATTTTAGAAAGCCCTTCGGTAGATTTCATTGCCGTATCGTTCAAAGTAACTAATTCATTTCCTAGTCTTTTAGCACCGTATTTTGCTGTATCAAACTGAGAAACATTAACATCTTTCATTGTAAGAGCTAAAGATTTAGTTAAAACATTAGAGTTTATCAACTGATTTCTTAATCCGTCAAACATTTTTAAATCTAGATTATTTAGAATTGGATTAATTTGCCTTAAGTTTAAATTTGAGTCTTTAGTTTGTTTTTCTAGACCTTTTAAACTAGATGTTACTTCATTAATGTTTTTATATGCTTCTTTACTATTATCTTCGATCTCTATCTTATAAACCATGTTTTCGGTAACGGCCATTTTCTACCTCGCCTTAATGCGATTTGAAGGGTTTGACTTATCATCAGAACCCAGAACCATTTCAGCTTTTTGAATAAAACTCAAATTGTCATATTTTATTAAAAATTCTCCCAATAATTCAATATACCATACAGGTTGATTTTCTAAACCGCCATTTGTTAAAAGTTGACCAGTTTTTGCGCTGATTAACAAAAGATTAAAAATGTCGGCTATTATTGGTTCCCAGGTAGCTTTGGAAGGACAAAAACCGTATTCTGAGCCATGATCTGAGATTTTTATAGGGAAAATTGCGCCATCTGAAAAAGTAAAATCTTCTCTGGATTCTCGACAACGTCTAATTCTTTGCACATCTTTTGGGCAGGAAGAACAATCAAATGTCCTTCCTTTTCTTTTCAGTTTTGCATGATCTGCAAAAGTTAGTTCTAACAGAGCTATTAGTTTTTTTTATTGATGCTTTTTGACTTTCTTGAAAACGTCAACGCTGAATGTAGATCATCGATCAGACCAACACCAATAAGCTTTTCCATTAGATCCCTTGTTGCTCCACCACCACCATCGGCCTTATACTCAAGACAGCCAATCGTACCTGGTGGGTTTTCTATCCCGACAAGACAAAGACGAACCTCTTCAACCGTATAACCCATCTGTATTGAAATTTCGCCTTTTCCAGACATTTTCATTTGATCATTCTTAATTCTAATGTGTTCAGAAAGATTTAGATTCTTCTTCATCACAAATCTTGTTGGTGTTTTTTCAGCAACAAACTGTAATTTAGATTCGTCTAAATCTTCTAAATACGAAGAGTAAGCAATATCAAACTCTTCGTCATTAGATCTAATAAGCGCATCATCACAACGAGCTATAACTTTTATCTTGTCCGATTCTTTCGATAGCAAAAAAGCCATTTTCAACCCTCTTTATAGATTTCATTACAAGAAAGATATTGTAATTTCATCGGCTGCGTCAAGAACTGTTTGTTTTGCTGATCCACTTAGAGGAACAGTTATAACGCCAGACTCTCCCACGGAGACTTCAGGGACATTAAAAATAACTTTTGGAAGCTCTATTTGTAGATGTCTTCCCGCTGAATCCCCAAGAATAAGCGTGATATCTTCGCCGATAAATTCCCTTTGGTCGTTGATGAACCCAACGAGATCTTTAGAGAGATTAAGCTCCGCAGAAACTTCAACCCCAAGTTTTCCACCGTTTGAAAATAATGGCCCACCTAGCCCCTCTTCCCCGTAACAATTTGCATGCACTTCGTGGTTGTTTGAACAGCTAATACCAAACGAACGAATGCAATTGATATATGATTCACCAACGATTGATATAGAACCCTCAAGTCCGGTTTGTGGATCATTTATAGCAACAGGAGACTCAGGTTCAAAATAGACCAAATAAACAGGGTCAACCGTTCCATCTGCATCGGCTAAAATAGCACCATCAAGCGTTACAACATCACCAGTTACGTCCATAACTGTTCTTGCAGAATCGGCGAGTGTATCTGCTGATTTAGTATTATCATCTTTAATGATCATAACTTTTGCACCGACAGGAAACCGTCTTCCTTCTCCTGCTGCAAGAGTTACCGCATTTGCTGCGTTAGCTGTGATCGATTTTCCAATACCAACCAATAGAGCTGTTTTCGCTTGACCAGCCCACTCAATCATTGCCCTGCCATCACCAGGAAAAGTCATGTTGCAAGTGTCAACAAAACATCCTCTAGCTTGTTTTGACTGGACATCACCAACCTCAAAGATTGAAAATGTGATGTTTGGAGGAGTCGCAGAACTAAAAACAGGAGATCCACCCGATACGTCTTGAGATCCAAACATTGCTTCGAAAAGAACCCTTAAAGCTGGATCTATTTCAGCTACACCCAAAGCACCAAGCGAAGTGTCGATATTAAAAAGAGTGGAAAGAGTCCACGCTGTAGCTGTTTTTCCTTTTATAACATCAGTTTGATGTCTTCCCGATTTGTGTGGAGAATCTTCAACTGGCTGAGAAAAGTTTACACTTCCCGCCGTGTGGTAAACAAAATCAGCACCCGCAGGTAAGACGATTGTTCCTCTGATTGTTTCAACTTTTATATAAATTCGCTGCTCAAGAGCGATTCCATAACCAGAATTTCCATAAATGCTTGTATAATCTTTTGCCATTTTAAGCCCCCAAAGTTTTAAATCTATCTTGAAATTATGACTATTTTTTTAAAATCAGCAAGTTCTATTTTAACACGGCCTAACTAGAACCTGATAATAATTTACTTGTAAATCCATTCTAGCTGTATAAAGAGGTTTTAACAAATGAAGATCCGTAGTTGTTCCTAATAGGGTCATTTGGGTGACATAAGGGAGCGCAAGTTTTGGATCGGCAAAGAGCGCACTTTCTATTGTTTCTAGAAGATCCCATAAATCACTTTGCTTAGGAACATAATTTAATTTTGGCCCTATCACAATTTCAAGTGAAATATTCCATATTTTAAATGCTCTAGTCATTTCGTGGGTATTGTCTTCGGCCATGTCAATGATCTGAACAACTGGAAGCTCATATTCTGAGAAATCGCTTGCTAATAATTTTATATCATCAAAAGAAACTGTTGTTATTGACGATATATTTTCAATTACTGTTTTTAATTTTGTTGCAATTTCTGTTCTTAAAGATGTCATGTTCCACCTAGTTCTTTTCTTAGAGTATCAGTTATATATTGTTTAGATTCAATTACTGCGGGTCTTAAAAAGGGTCTTGGCTTCCATCTCCAAGCTCCACCATGTTTTTTAATAATGCCTTTTGATGCAATTCTTATGCTTCTTTTTGATATTGCGGCCATCATAGCCCTTCTTTGCTGCTCTGTAACAACGCCGCCAAATTCATTCATTGCAGCATATTTAATGCCAAAAGATCCCACAAAAACGCCATACGTATTGCCAAGGTGAAACATTTCCCAGCGAAGCGAATTGATTAAATGCCCTCTATCTACCATCCTGTGTTGTCTTACTTTTAGTTTGGCTTTGGCTATTATCATCATCGATATTTTTAAAAGAGCGGTATCTATTTTCTCTTTAGTGGGTCTTGCCTTCTCTAAAAGAAATTCCATTCTTCCGATTACTGCTGAGTTATTTGCCATTTTTATTAGCCCTACGATTTAATGCGTCTCTTCGTCTTCGCTCTTTTCTGTTCATTTTACGAAGCTTTGGCGGGATTCCAAGCCTTATTTTTTTTCCTTCAGGAATTGGAGTTTCTTTTGTACCATCATCATCAGTTAGCATACTTACTCCTTATTAAATCCTTCCACGCCTCTTTTTTCCCTGTGTCTCTTTCTCATATCAAGCGACAATAAGGCTAAATTTAAATGATCTATCGCCATCTCATTTTCATAACATGGAAAGTTTTTATTCAATCCCTGAATAATGAGCTTGGCCGCT
>CAZPSY010000154.1:0-4614 GCA_964589295.1 uncultured Ignavibacteriaceae bacterium | reverse complement strand
AAATGAATTCTGAGATCAATTGTTATTTGGTTATCGAAAATTTTCTGATAAAATGGTTCACCTTTTTTCTCACCTGTTTCTTTATCTCTTCTATGGACTTTAACCTCAGTATTTTTATCATCTACTCTATTTATAACCACATAATCATTTTTAACACTGCAAAAAACATCTGCATACTTATTTAACCGGTAATAAAACTCATCCGATGCTTCATGTAGTTTATCCCTGCGTGATTTTAACTTTGTTTCAAGTTCTTCGACACACAAATCATAAATTTCCGAGGGGAGCTTTTTCAAAGCACTATCAATAACCTCATCTGTAATTCTATCTTTAATAAATACTGTAACGGAATCCCAGGTTCGTTTATCCAGTTCAGTTAGAAGTCTTCGGTCTAAATGTTTTCCGTTCCAGGTCAAATCTTCCATCTGTGGATAATCATATCCAAAATTATTAAATGGTGGGACCAGGTAAGCAGCTATAAAAGGAAAAATCCCATCATATTTTGAGAATACCTGGTCGCGGTCTCGTGGTATCGGAAACCAGCCTTCTCTCTCATCCTCACTATACTTGACCCATCTCCACTGATCCATGTGCCTGTCCCAATCACCGAGGAGAATATCAATCAGTCTTGCTTTTAGCAACGCCTTTGAATTAATTTTTTGATTTCGTTTTTCCTCCAGATAATTCAAGAGTTTATATGTTCCTTTAACATCTATGGCTCCATTAAAACCCGGTTTACCATTTTCCCCCTCGCTTGGATGAATTTCTATAAACCCAAGTAATCCACCGAATTCCTGCCGGAACTCACCAAGTCTTTCATCATCAGGAAGAAAGACTAAATATGGTTTGGCTTCAATCAAACCAACTGCATCGAGAAAAGTAGAGACAACAAATGGAGCCATTGGGTTTGCTGTACTTATTTGATCCTGCACAATGTCATCTGCAAATGTTTCCTGCAGATCCGGTGGTAATATTTTTGAAGGGTCTTTATTCACTGAACGGAATTTCCAGATTTGTCCATTTTTACTTTTAAACCGTAAAGATTTTGTCTGCTGCCCGCCTCCCCTTTCTATTGGGACGATTCCTTCATCAAATTTATTCAGATCAAGTATTTCAACTTTTACTGGAGTTGTCCAAACATCCCTCCAGTGCGCCCCGAAGAAAAGCTCGTACAGCCATCCCGCTTCATACTGAGCTCCTGGTTTTATAGTTATATATTCTTCTGCCGTATTTTTTTGAGCGAATGCAGAATTAATCAAAATAAAAAAAACCAAGAGTGCAATTTTAATATATGAACTTAAATTCATTTACAAACCCATTCTCGCTCTCAAATAAAATGAAGTTCTTTCTGGCGATATACCAACTGTGAAAGAAGTGTTAAGTGTGCTCCCAATTATAGATAGCCAAACACCCCCGCCAAAAGCAGGATGCCATTTTGTAGAATTTTCTCCATCAACAAACACCCTTCCTGTCTCACCAAAAAAGTGTATACCAAATTCTCCAGGTAAGTATATACTGAATTTGGAGATGAGCAGACGTAATTCAGCTTGTGTAGATAAAGTAGCGTCTCCTGAAAATCTTTCCCTCGAATATCCGCGAAGATTATTTTTTCCACCACGGAAAGCTGCAAATTGAAAAGGATATTTTGAACCCCAAACTACTTCTCCGCTTGTTCGCAACGCCAAAGTATAATTTGTTAACAATTTCCCACTGAAATAAGCACGAAAATCAAATCCTCCGGTAGAAAAGAAATCATCGTTATCTAACAAGGCAGGATAAATTGCACCATATAAACCGAGTAAAAATCCTTTTTTAGCATTTCTAATTACATCCCTGCTGTCTATTTCAAAAGCACTGTTGAGTTTAATTATTTTTAATTGACCTAATCCATAACCAGGGTGATGAAAATTATTTAAAAGTATTTCATTACTCAAACTTGTATTGTAAGCGTTGTATGACAGCGCAAATCTTGTTGTGTTATATTTAAAGAAGTGAAAATCTATCGATGGCTCAATATAAAAGAAATTCTGTTTCAACTCGTTAAAACCATTTCTTTCAAGTTCTTCGTTGTAAGGGGTTTCATTTCCGAATCCATAATATTTAACAAGATGTAATTGCGTGAAACTAATTTCAAGGTTAGATTCTGCTCCTTTTATCCACGATTTTGAGATCATCTTATAAAACAGGTTGGCACTCTTAAGTTTAAATGAATAAGCTGCGGTAATAGTCATCCAATATTCAAAAGGATCCATTAAAAAATCATATACAAATAAAGTTGGCCCGCCGCCAATTGTTAATCCATCATCCGAACTAAGATTAAAAACCGGGTTAATTTCAATTTCATGGAATCTATTTTTAAAATGCGGTTCATACTTATCAATATCATCTTTTGGTTCGGGAATGGAAAATGTTTTAACTAGAGTACCAGGGCCTTTAATAAAAACTGATTTTTTCCCACTGTCATAAAATTGTGTTGCATTTTCTGAATTGGGAATTGGCGTAATGCTGAATAAATAACCATTCACTTTTGAGTTATCTACAAATTCATCCTTTCCCTTTCCTCCAACTACTCTGATCAAAGGACTTGTATCAACATGACCTTCAATTAAAGCTTTATCATTTCCTTCCATAAGAAAAATTCTTATTTCAGAGGTAAGTTTATTATCGAATTTTTTATAATAAATCGACTTGCCCTTTTTCTCACCTGTTTTTTTATCCTTTCGATAATATGAAACTTCTGTTTCATCATTACTTAACCGATTAACTTCTATATAATCATCCTTGTTGCTGCAAAATATTTCAACCACATCGTTAATTAAATTATAGTAATCATCGGAAAAATTAAAGAGTAAATTACGGCGTGATTTAAGTTTATATAATAATTCATCCCCTGCAATTTTTATATCTTCCTCAGGCAACCTGTTAATGGCTTCATCTATAACTTCATCAGTTAATCTTTTATGAACAAATGCTGTAACAGAATCCCATTCAGTTTTAGTAAGTTCTGATAGGTAACGACGGTCCAGCATTCTTCCGCTCCAGGTAAGATTTCGTGCTTTCGGAAATTCTGCATCAAAATGGTTTAGTTGTAATACGAAAATCTCAGCAAGTGATGGGAAAATACCATCGTACTTTGGAAATGCTTGATCACGATCGCGAGGAATAGGACGCCATAGTTCTTCACCTTCTATATCGTACTTTGCCCATCTCCATTGATCGGTGTGCCTGTCCCAATCACCCAAATAATTATCCATCAGCCGGGCCTTTAAATATTCTTTTGGATCTACTTTTTCACTTCGTTTTTTTTCTAGACGATGGAATAGCTTATACGTTCCTATTATTTTTTCCGATCCGCCAAAACCCGGTTCATCGGTTTCACCTTCATCAGGATTAATTTCAATCATCCCAAGCATCCCACCAAATTCGTCTTTAAAGTCCCCAAGTTTATCATCGTCGGGCAAAAGTACTAAGACTGGTTCAGCTTGAAGGACATCAACTGCATTGAGAAGTGGAACAACTACAAGCGCTCCGAAAGGATTTGAAGAGCTAATCTGATCTTGTAATACATCTGCTATCACTGATTCTTGCAAATCTGATTCGAGTACTTTGGTAGGATCTTTACTAATAGATCTGAATTTCCAGATGTTTTCATCTTCACCTTTAAAACGGAGTGATTTTGTTTGCAGCCCGCCTCCAACTTTTGTAGGCATTATTCCACCGGCAAAAGTTGAAAGATCCAGAACAGGAACTCGAATAGGGGTAGTCCACAAATCGCGCCAATGTTTCCCGAACCAGAAATTATGAAACCAACCTGCTTCATACTCCTCCCCGGGAATAACAGTAATATATTCTTTTTGTTGCTCTGTTTGTGAAAACAAAGGAATGGCAATTAAAAAAATGAGCATAAATGTGTTAAGGATTTTCATTAATCGTGTATGCATATTTTAGTTTTTATTTATTATGGTTATGAATCCTTTACCACCACTACCCTCATCTGCCAAAATGAGTGAACCATCTTCCAGAAAAGTAATCCCTTCCGGCTGCTTATGTTTTTTACTATCAAAAAGTTTTGCATCCAGAATTTTACCATCAGGCGATACTTCGATAATTGCTTCTTCATCTACTGAAATTATAAAAAAAGTGCCGCTCACCGGATTCAATTCAATCCCTGAGGGAGAAAATTTTTTAATATCAAACTTATCTTTTAATATTTTTGTTGTAATTAAGAATCTTGGTTTGTTTTCCAGACTCATCTTTTCCAGGTTAAACGAATAGACTGCCTTAAACCCTTTATATTCTTTACCCGCTTTATCTTTACAGGCAAGCAATAATGAATTTGTATCCGGATCATAGCATAAACCTTCTACATTATTTTCTGCATTTAGCCCTGTCTTAATCTTTTCAAATTGAGCAAAATTTTCATCTCCAAATCCTGGATATTTATAAAGATCACCACTGCTAGTAACCAGGAATAATGTATCTTCCACAACAGCAATCCCCTCAAAATCCTCACTAACAAGCTTATCACCAAGTATAAATTTATTAATTACTTCACCCGACGGTAGTTTAATCTTATAAACTACCCCATCCTCATCGTTATGAGTAATAATGTTG
>CAZPSY010000153.1:0-4640 GCA_964589295.1 uncultured Ignavibacteriaceae bacterium | reverse complement strand
CTTAAAAGCTGCTTATGAAGAATTAAGCAGCTAGCCATTACTTAGGTTGGTTTACTATTTTTTTTATTTCTTTTTGGAATTGTGGGTAATCTTTAGGGCTTTTCCATTCTCCGTCCCACGCTGTGCCACTTTCCTTTAATTTTTAACCACCCAACAAGTACTGCTGTGGTTATATCATTATCATATGCATACTAAAAAGAACCTGCACTCCCACATAAAAATTAGTGAGTGTAATTTAATTACGCAAAATCATTAAGCACTTGTTGAAGCGTAAATTCTTTTCCGCCATTGTCTCTATCACAAACTTGCTTAATAACAGATTGCAGCCGGTCTTCCAGCGTTGGCTTTTTAATTTGGTAAAATATTCCTGTATATATTGGCTTTTCTGAGTAAGCCATCTCCATCGCTTTTAATTTATTGTCTTTTGGGTGATCTTCCGGCAGCGGCTGCAATATTTCCTTCAGGTCTTTTCCATCAAATTGCGGGAACGTTATGCAGGGCGAATAGATGTAAACAATAGACATACCTTTATGAGTAATTGCCTCAATTAAAATTTCTGTTAGCGCTTTTGTATCTACACCGTTTGCGCGTGCAATAAAAGAAACATCATAAGATAAAAATATTGGGATTGCAGAGAGTGCATCTTCAAAAACACCATACGGAGATGTTTTGGTTTTTATCCCGTAAGGTGATGTTGGAGAAGTCTGCCCTTTTGTTAAACCATATATTTGATTATCAATCAGGAGGTAAGTCAGGTCAATATTTTTACGCGCTGCATGAGCTATATGACCGCCACCTATGCCAAGCCCGTCTCCATCTCCACCAATTGCAAATACAGTTAATTCGGGTTTAACTGCCTTAGCCCCTAAAGCAGTTGGAACAGCACGCCCATGAGTACCATGCAGCGAATATGTATTAAGGAAATGAGATAATCTGCCCGAACAGCCAATACCTGAAACTGCAACTATATTTTCAGGCGCAATTTCTAAAGTTACAAGTGCTTTTTGTACGCTGTTCACTATCCCGTAATCACCGCATCCGGGGCACCAAATCGGTTTAATAGCACTTTTATAATCTTGTAATGCTCTCTTCATGGATTATCCTCTCTACTTTTTTAATACCATTAAAAATTTCTTCAGGAGTGAATGGAACTCCCTCACATTTATGTATTTCAATTGGTTTAATTCCGAATTTAGCTTTTATAAAATGAGCAAATTGACCTGTGTAATTTTCTTCAACAATAATAACCTGCTTTAAACCGGAAAGAAAATTTCTTACCTGCCTCTCAGGTAATGGTGAAAGTACTTTAGGCTGCAGATGGCGGAATAATATTCCTCTTTCTTCTGCAAGTATTCGTGCTTCATGAATAGCTCCTTCAGTAGAACCCCACCCAATTACACCAATTTTTGCTTCTTCAGATCCTTCAAATTCAGGTGGGTTTTTTTCCAAAGCCTTCGTGAGAGCTTCTAACT
Source organism: uncultured Ignavibacteriaceae bacterium (assembly GCA_964589295.1). GTDB lineage: Bacteria > Bacteroidota > Ignavibacteria > Ignavibacteriales > Ignavibacteriaceae > JAZGGS01. Next base: position 3,168 of record CAZPSY010000153.1, on the reverse strand, counting down.
TTTTAAATCTTTTATGCATCATTTTTAAATGAATTTCAGGGAATGAGCTTGCTTTTCCAGTTTCATCATGTTCAAGCCCGCCACCAAGGTATTGTCCGCCTTCCATTCCGGGAGTGGTGATCGGTGAGATTCCATCAAATGTATCCAGGTATCGTTTGTATCCTACCATCTCTTCTGCTTCAATCCTGTTGACAATTTCAATCTTTTCCGGAGATGGGATAGAAACATCATCAATATGAACTGAACTATCCAGTTCTACAATTTTGGTTAAATCGGGAATGCGTACTGTTGCTTTCCTGTAACCAATAGACTGGTCCGTTAAGAGTAGAGCAGGCATCTGGAATCTCTCAGCAAGATTGAATGCACGTATGGTCTGGTAAAAACAGTCTTCAACAGAAGTTGGTGCAAGTATTATCCGCGGAGCTTCACCAGCAGTTCCGTAGATAGCAAATTTTAAATCAGACTGTTCAGTTTTTGTTGGAAGACCTGTGCTGGGTCCTCCACGCTGCACATCAACTATAACTAAGGGAAGTTCCAGCATCGAAGCAAGATTCAACTGCTCGCCCATTAATTGCAAACCGGGACCAGAAGTTGGAGTAATTGCTTTTTCACCAGCGAACGAGGCACCGATACAGGCAGATAGTGAAGCGATTTCATCCTCAAGTTGGATAGCTCTTCCACCCACTTTGGGCATTAAATTAGTTAAAGTTTCAAATATAGGAGTAGCAGGCGTTATTGGATATCCAGCGACAAACCTGCAGCCGGCAACTATTGCTCCCAAAGCTACTGCTTCATTTCCCGAAATTAACATGTAATGTTCTTTTGCCTGGGGATCTGCTAACAAAGTAAATTTGCGTTCCCAGTTATTAGCTTCACCAGCATAATAACCTGCTTTTAATGCATTAAGATTATTTTCAGTTATCTTACTCCCCTTTGCACCATAGCGGTCTTTTATTAATTTCTCTAATACGTTAAACTCAATATCAAAAAGATTTCCAAGTGCACCCAATGCTACAACATTCTTTCCAAGGTTAGAGCTTGAACTGCTTGTAACAAGTTTGTTAAGAGGTATAGGATAAACTCTAACATTAAGATCATCATTTATTTTAACCACATCCGGATCATAAATAAGCATTCCCCCTTCTTTAAGATCATTTATAGTTGTATCATATGCTTGCTGGTTAAATACTATAAGATAATCTACTGAACTACCAATCGAATAAATCCGACCGGATCGTATTCGTATCTGTATCATCGAAAAGCCGCCTTTTATTTCGGCAGGATAGGTTATGTACGTAAATACATGATACGCTGTTCTGGCAGCCGCCTGTGCAAATAGTTCTCCGCAGCTTATAACACCTTCGCCACCTTCGCCTGCTATGCGAATAGCAAAATCAACTTCGGAGTTTTCTTTTAAATTATTCACGGTAAATTTTTCTGTAGTTGGTTGGTAAATATTTTGGTTAAGTGGAACAAGAAAAAATCTGTATTAATAATTTATTTTTCCTATTCAAACATATCACTTTATTAAACATAAATGAATATTACCTGGAATAATTATTGAAATGATCAATTATTTTAACCCCAGCCGCCGGGAGGTGAAGCAGAAAGGAATTGTTTGGAAAGAGATGTGGCTACTGCTGTAAGCTTGTTTAGTGCTAAGTTCTAATTTCCTTTACCTATTTTTTTTGGTTTACACAATACTTCTTTATCATTTGCTGATCTCGCACATTTTTTACAATAATATTTAGCATCGGTTATCAATTTTATTAATTCAGCTGATTTCTTTTCAATCTCATTCTTTTCCCATTCACATAAAGTTTTTTTATCAGACATTATTGTACCGACTTATATTTCATCATTCATAAAGTAAATTTATTAATTATTATTTATCCAACTTTTTTACATTACTAAGGCCAAAAATAATTCAATAAAATTTTGTTAGCAAGGATTAAGTGAATTCATTAATGATCAAAGTGATGAGTGTAAAAGTCATAGGATTCAGGCGTTCAGCGTATAATGATTGGAGGTTAAGCAACATGCCAAAATCCTGCCTAAACCTATACACTTTTAGGAATTGAATAACGCCTACCTCGCTCCGACCAACATGATCTAGTCAACTCCATACGCTATAAATTCAATCCAATATATTTCGATTTACCTTTTCTCAACATAACTTGTCCCATTGTCTTAAATCCAACTATCATAAACATCATAACAATTTGATATAATTCGCTGTCCATTGAAAAAAAAACTGCAACACCGTTTATTAACGCAAGTACTATCAATAAGGGAAAGTAAAAAAACGCTATCTCTTTTAATTGTAAATCTGATGGCAATACTTCATATTCTTTTGGTATCAGGTAGTTTGTAAAAAATTCCATAATATAACTGCCAAATATTAATACTATTATAATCTTATATTCATCGGCAAAAGACCACAATTCCTTCATTGTTACCGGAGCGCCGGCATCCGGTGAAATGGCAAATGCAGTATGCAAAAGAAACATCATTGTAAATGCATATAACATCAGATGATATAGCAACCAGGAAATGGATAGACCGACCTTCTTTATTGCAGAGTATATTACATACTCTCCACAGGTATGAGAATAAATTATAATCCGGGGAATCATAACAAATTCGTAGGCACTAAGCTCTACTGCATAAAACAAAAAGAATCGAGTTAAATCCCAATTAAAAACGAAATAACCTAACAGAGGGATGAGATTAACAAGAACTATAAAAATATATGATATGATTCGAGGATTCATTAAATCAACATTTTTTTGTACTTAGACTACAAAGTTGTTCATTTTTTTTCATCAATCCTTTGAACGTTTAGTTTCATCGTTCAATAATGATTGGCAGCCATAATATATCTAACCAATTAACTGCTTCTTTATTATTACTAAAATAATTATATCTTTCTTCATCTTCGCTTTTATTCCTAAAATCAGGCGGATGGATAATTGCTATTTTTTTAAAACGTTTCAAAGTAAGCTCTGCTTGAATTAGTCTTTTTTTAAGTTCTTTAATTACTTCAATGCTTTCAAAATTGTGTGCCCCAATATTTATTATAAGATGGGTAGATTTACTGTTGTTAATGTCATCGAATAATTTTGCAATACTTTTTGGATTTATTGGATTCTTGAAGTGGACTTCTGA
>CAZPSY010000152.1:0-4711 GCA_964589295.1 uncultured Ignavibacteriaceae bacterium | reverse complement strand
GTTTCTTTTGTAAACTCTGGGAAATTAATTCTTTCTATTAATTTTGTTTTACCTGTTTCGCTATCAATCTTCAAAAATACGGCACACAAATGAACCTCATCTTTCGCCGTTTCATACTTCTGAGGAGTTTGAAAAATAAACCTATTTAAAGCGGCTTGCGTCTTCATTCCAATCACGGAATCATACGGTCCGCTCATTCCTGAATCTGTAATGTAACCTGTACCCTGAGGTAAAATTCTTTCATCAGAAGTTTGAATATGAGTATGTGTTCCAATCAGCGCACTTATCTTGCCATCTAAATAATAACCCATTGCCTGTTTTTCTGCAGTTGCTTCTGCATGAAAATCAACAATTATCATTTTCGTTTCAGTTTTAAGTTTACTAAGAACCCACTCAGCACTTCTAAAGGGACAATCAATAGTGGGCATAAAAGTTCTGCCCTGCAAATTCAATACTGCAATTTTTCCTTTTTTCGAATCTGCAATAAAATAACCATTACCATAAGTTCCCTTCGGATAATTAAACGGTCGTAAAACACGTGGTTCACTTTTTAAATAATCCTGCGACAGATGTTTATCCCATGTATGATTTCCGCCGGTGATTACATGCACTCCTAAATCAAAAAGAATCTTTCCCTCTTTACTGGTACATCCTTTTCCATCAGAAGCATTCTCACCGTTGGCAATTACTAAATCAGCTTTATATTTTTGGATAAGACCGGGCAGCCAGGTTTGTAAATGATCCATTCCTGGTTTACCGATTATATCTCCGACAAAAAGTACATTTACAGAAGCCATATTTACCTATTTTATTCAGCTTAATATATCCAAAAATGAACTAAATTAAAAAGTTCTAACCTTTTATGTAACTTGTTAGAGCCAACATTATTTTTTTGATTGTAAGATGAAATAGAGATAGATTTAGAACATGATTAATGAGAGTGTGCCATCTGTTCCTATTGAACAGGTAGAATTTTCGGTTTTGGATGTTGAAACTACAGGGTTGTCCGCTCGAGAAAATCATGTGATTGAGATTGGAATTGTTAAAGTAAAAAATCTGAAGATTGCTGGTAAGTTCCAATCATTTGTTAACCCCGGTTGTAAAATTCCATACTTCATAACTCAGTTTACGGGCATAACTGATGAAGATATAATTGATGCTCCTTTCTTTTCTGAGTTAGCTGATAAGATAGAAAATGTTATTGGCGATTCTGTTATTTCTGCACATAACTTAAGTTTTGATGATTCATTTTTGAAATATGAATTTTTTAGAACAGGTAGAGAACCGTTGAGTAATCATAAAATTTGTACTTTAAAAATTGCACGGCGACTCTATCCATCACTTAAAAGCAAATCTCTTTCTTCCATCACACAATATTTAAGATTAAAAAATTCTAATGCACATCGTGCTCTTGCCGATGCCGAAGTTACTGCACGTGCTTTAATAAAGATGATAAAAAAGTTGAAGGAAGATGAAGGGATAGAAACCCTTGATGAGCTGCATTCTTACCAAAGCAGGGTTGCAACAAGAGGAAGACCTAAAATTAAAAAAAGCCTTAATAATGATGTAAGTTCTTTGCCAAATGCACCTGGTATCTATTATTTTCTTAACAAGAAGAATGAAATAATTTATGTAGGTAAGGCAAAGTCGCTGGGAGAAAGAATAAAAACTTACTTTTCTCCAACCGCATCTAAAAAAGCTAAAAAGATTGTAAGGCAAGCTTCAAAATTAAAAACGGAAATAACCAACTCTGAACTTACAGCGCTGCTTACAGAGGCAGAAACAATAAAGCTTCTTAATCCAAAGCATAATTCTCAGTTGAAGAAGTATGGGAATAAATATTTTATTCGTGTAAACAAAACTCATAACTACCCCAAGCTGGAAATTTCGAACCATTTTGATTTTGACGGGAATGATTATTTCGGTTTGTTTATCTCGCGCAAAAGAGCGGATAAAGTAATGGAGATGATTGATAAAACTTTTACTTTAAGGGAATGCACCGATAAAGAATTTGCAAAGAAGAAAAAATGTTTTCTTGCAGATATTGAACGCTGTACTGCACCTTGCATAAAAACGAAAGACCCTGATTATTCTGATGAACTGGAAAAAGTTTATGAATTTCTTAACGGGAAAAACCAAACAGCGTTAGACCGCCTGCTACATAAGATGAAAGATTATTCATCCAAACAAAAGTATGAAAAAGCTGCTGAAGTAAAGGAACTGGTAGATTTGATACTTGCACAAACACATAAATCATCACTCCTCTCCGAGCCTGTAAATTCAGCCAATGTTCTTTTCGAAATTTCAGAATCCTTTTCTAAGGATTACCTGCTATTGATTTCTGGCAAGCCATTTTTAAAAACTTATATACACAGCAAGGATGGTTTATTTGAGGATGCTATAGATGATTATTTTTCCGGCACCCTTAATCTTCAGATAATGCCTACGGAGGAAGACCTTGAGAAGATGAAGATAAGTTTGAACTGGCTGATAAAGAATAGAAATAAAGTTAGAATTTTTTATTTGAAGGATTACACTTCTAGAGAGGAATTATACAGTGCCATATCAAGGTTTTCAAAATTTAACGATTCACCAGATGTTTCATTTTATGATATAAACCATCTTGTAAAGGGAGATGTGCTGGTTGAATAATATTCAGCGAAATAAATTAAAAAGAATTTTAACAGATAAAACCTCGGGATCCTCTGAGATTGTAAATAAAATAAATATTTTTTTCATAACTAACATTAATCAGTTAGGTATAATTAAAGAATCGATTCCGTTGTTAAGAAATCAACTTAATCATTTTGCAGCGGTTAACACTTACATTAAGCAATTAGAAGAAATTATAAAATTAAATAATCATCAGATATTGAATGATTTTTTGCTATCGTTTGATGATGCTGAGAAAAATAAATACGAACTAATTTTTAATAAACTATATAAAATAGCAAGGCGTATTAATTCCATTATTACCATTTCAAGAAGTGGTACCTTAAAAGAAGTTTTAAAGCTCTGGAAAAATAATAACAGAAATCTTAAAGTTATTATTACCGAATCGCGCCCTGGGAATGAAGGGAAACTGTTTGCCAAAGAATTACTTAAATTCGGATTAAAAGTTGAATTAATTTCTGATGCAATGACCGCACTCTATGTTCCGCGTGCAGATGCTGCCATAATTGGTGCAGATGAAATCCTAAAAAATGGTAATGCTATTAATAAAGTTGGAAGCAAGGCATTATCACTATTATGTAATGTGAATAACAAACCTTTTTATGTTTTAACCACACAATCTAAATTTTCAGGACGAACGAAATTTTCAACTAAAAAAGTGGATCCTTCCAAGCTATGGAATTACCAAAGTGAAGGACTAACAGTCTCAAATATTTATTTTGAAGAGATTGAGAAAAAGCTGATCACAGAAATTATAACCGATTGAAAATATTTATTAAATCTATACGGAGATATACAATGTACTTTAAAAAGAATTTTTTCTTCTTCGTTTTACTTTTTTCAATATCTGTTTTTGCACAGAAAAATTTTACACTAAAACAGGTAATACTTGAAGCATCATCACTTTCACCTGCCACATTAAACCAATTGCAATGGATACCGGGCACTGATGAATTCAGCTATCTGGAAGAAACAGAAAGTGGGAAAAATTTAGTGGCTGAAAAGATTGAAGCCGGAAACAAAAAAATATTAACTTCTCTTGACGATTTGAATAGCAGCTTAGGTAATGCAGTGCTCGATACGGTAACAAACTTTCCACTCTTTAGCTGGTATAGCTCAACTGAGTTATGGTTTTGGCAAAAAAACAAGCTCGTTTTGTTTAACATCAATAATAATAAAATAACTGTTTTAAACGAGATTACTGATGGTGGTAGTAACCATGAATTTATTGTTCCCGGAAAAATTGCTTACACTATTGAAAACAATCTTTTCATAGCAGATAATTCAAATCAAATACAGGTTACAAATGATGAGAACCCCGCAATAGTAAACGGCAAAGCTGTTCATCGTGTTGAGTTTGGAATAACTAAAGGGATTTTCTGGTCACCTAATTCAAACTTCCTTGCCTTTTACAGTAAGGATGAAACAATGGTAACAGATTACCCGCTTGTTGATGTTACACAAAAACCTGCTGTATTAGTTAACAGTAAATACCCGATGGCTGGAATGCCAAGTCATCATGTAAAAGTTGGTGTTTACAATTTAAGCACAGGAGAAACTACATGGCTAAATACCGGGGAACCGAAAGAGCAATATTTACCAGGAGTAACCTGGAGCCCGGATGAAAGATTTATTTTCATTAATGTTTTAAACAGGGATCAAAACCATCTTAAAGTTTCTAAGTTTGATGCAAAAACCGGCGAGCTCGTAAAGGTTTTATTCGAAGAAACAAATGAAAAGTATGTTGAACCTGATCAAGGACCTATCTTTTTTAAAGATGAACCTGCAATGTTTATTTGGAAATCCCGGAATGAAGGATGGAAACAACTTTCGTTATACGATGCATCCGGCACCAGGATTTTAAAATTAACCAAAGGAGAATGGGAAGTAACAGACTTTGACGGATTTGATAATAGCGGAACGAATATTTACTTCACATCTACTCAAGAAAGCCCTCTTGAGAGGCACTATTATAAGTTGAGTTTAGATTCTTATGAAATAACAAAAATAACCAGCGAATCGGGAACTCACCTGGTCT
>CAZPSY010000151.1:0-4738 GCA_964589295.1 uncultured Ignavibacteriaceae bacterium | reverse complement strand
TGAAAAAGATATTTTTATTATCTACCATCGTTCTTCTAGCATTATTTATCACACAATTAAATGCTCAAGTACACATACAAATAGGGCCTAAAATTGGCATTAATATGGCAAATGTTGGAGGTGATGATGCTGATACTTTTTTGGGTGAAAATTTAGATTCAAGGTTTGGTTTTGGTGGGGGTATTTTCGCTTTGTTTCAATTTGGCAACATACTTGCCGTTCAGCCAGAAGTATATTATTCAATGAAGGGGGCAACTAGGAAGGTGATGGATGTAGACATTACATTGGCACTTAACTATATTGATGCTGCACTTCTCTTAAAGGCAATTATCCCCGTAGAGGGTTCGACTGTTAGACCGGCAATTTATGCAGGTCCTGTGCTCAGTTTTAATAGTACGGCCAAAATTGAAGGTGAAGGTGGTGGTCAAACAGCTTCAGAAGATGTGAGTGATTTTGTACAATCGACCGATTTTGCATTAGCATTTGGAGGAGGTGTTGGATTTTTAGTAGGTATGCACGAGCTTGGTTTTGATATAAGATATATTCTAGGATTAAAATCATTTGATGATTCAGGCGATGGATTAGATATTAAAAATACAGCAATTAATTTTAATGTTTATTTTGGATTTTCAGTGCTATAGAAATACAAATCATTCAAGAGATTTCGTTGGGATTAAGAAGATGATTCTGATGAAGTAGTTTTTGTTATCTTTTTATTGCTAACTATTTCTTTTTAAATGAGTTAGGGCATTTTTAGATAACATAAAATAAAAAAGGCGAGTATAAAAATACTCGCCTTTAATTTTTGGGGATGAAGAACGATTAATACATTCCGCCCATACCACCCATGTCACCCATACCGCCCGGCATTGCAGGCATTGATGGTTCTTTTTCTTTCTTCTCAAATACAGCAGCTTCGGTTGTTATAAGAAGTGAAGAAACAGAAGCAGCATTCTCTAATGCAATTCTTGTAACTTTAGTAGGATCGATAACACCTGCTTTTATAAGGTTTTCATATTTTTCAGTAGCAGCATTAAATCCAAAGTCATCTTTACCTTCTTTTACCTTCTGCAATACAACTGATCCTTCAAGACCTGCGTTATTAACAATTTGTCTTAATGGTTCTTCAAGAGCTTTCTGAACTATCTTGATTCCGGTAGTCTGATCAAGGTTTGCACCTTCCATCTTCTCTAGTTTCTTCATTCCTCTTACCAACGCAACACCGCCGCCTGCAACAATTCCTTCTTCAACAGCAGCACGGGTTGCATGAAGTGCATCTTCAACGCGGGCTTTCTTCTCTTTCATTTCAATTTCGGTGGAAGCACCTATTTTAAGCACTGCAACACCACCTGATAGTTTTGCAAGTCTTTCCTGTAGTTTTTCTTTATCGTAATCGGAAGTTGTTTTTTCAATCTGTGCTTTTATTTCATTTATTCTTTTCTTGATGTCTTCAGTTTTTCCAGCACCTTCAACTAAAGTAGTGTTATCCTTATCAATAACAACTTTCTTTGCTGTTCCAAGGTAAGAAATAGTAGCATTCTCTAACTTGAATCCTCTTTCTTCAGAGATTACGGTACCACCAGTTAAAACGGCAATATCTTCAAGCATGGCTTTTCTTCTATCGCCGAATCCCGGAGCTTTAACTGCAGCAATCTTTAATGTGCCGCGTATCTTGTTAACAACAAGAGTAGCCAATGCTTCACCTTCCAGGTCTTCTGCAATTACCAGCATCGATTTACCCTGCTGTGCAACTTTTTCAAGTATAGGCAGCAGATCCTTCATAGCAGAGATCTTTTTATCGTGGATAAGAATTAATGGATCTTCAAGAGCAACTTCCATCGATTCTGTATCAGTAACAAAATAAGGTGAAAGATAACCGCGGTCGAACTGCATACCTTCAACAACATCTAAAGAAGTTTCAGTACCTTTTGCTTCTTCAACAGTAATAACGCCATCTTTACCAACTTTTTCCATTGCATCAGCAATTAATTCACCAATAGAATTATCATTATTTGCAGAGATTGAACCTACTTGTGCAATTTCATTTCTGCCTTCAACATCTTTGCTTACTGATTTTAAATATTCAACAACTTTGGTAACTGCAGCATCTATTCCGCGTTTAAGATCCATAGGGTTGGCACCTGCAGTTACATTCTTTAAGCCTTCCCTGTAAATTGCCTGGGCAAGCACTGTAGCTGTAGTTGTTCCATCGCCTGCAACATCACTTGTTTTAGAAGCAACCTCGCGGACCATCTGGGCTCCCATATTTTCAACCGGATCTTCAAGTTCAATTTCTTTTGCAACAGTAACACCATCTTTAGTTACAGTTGGTGCACCGAATTTTTTTTCAAGAATAACATTTCTACCCTTTGGTCCCAGGGTAACTTTTACAGCATTGGCAAGTTTATCAACGCCGGTTTTTAATCCGCTGCGGGCTTTACTGTCATATTCAATTATTTTAGCCATATCTAATTACCTTTATTTTATTGTCAATTTAAATCCAATTATTTAGGAATAATTGCGAAGATATCACTCTCACGCATTATCAAATATTCCTCGCCGCCAAGTGTTACTTCGGTGCCGCTGTATTTTCCGTATAACACCTTGTCGCCAGCTTTAACAGCCATTTTTACCAGTTCGCCGTTATCAGCAACTTTACCAGGACCTGTTGCAACAATGGTACCTTCAACTGGTTTTTCTTTTACAGTATCAGGTAAAATAATTCCGCCAGCCGTCTTTTCTTCAGCTTCTTTAGGTTGAATTACAACCCTGTCTGCAAGCGGATTAAGGTTTATTTTACTCATGGTTTTTCTCCTATTTTTTGTTAGAATATTGTTAGCACTCTTAAAAAGCGAGTGCTAATATAGTGTTATTGCCGATCTTTGTCAACTTCCAAAATCTGCTTTTTTGGTCTGTTTTAGAAACATTTTTGTGATATCACAAAATAAGATGATATATTTAATAAGTTAATCTGGAAAATAAATTTTAAAAGGTAAGGAAGAAGGAAAGGTTGAATATTAAGCAGGAAGTTAAATATCTAATCGGGATAGTCAGGAACCTGGACAGGAAAGTAATAATCATCTTTCTTGCTGTTGCTGTGCTTCAAACGGTTTCCTGGTATTTTACTTCAAGGAGGTTTTTCAGGGTTAACTTTTTTCCAACCTATCAAAACTTACCCGATATTTTCCTTATCGAATATCTCTACTGGTTCATCGGTGACTTCTTCACTTATTTTCTTTTGTCAGCTGTTGTAATAAAATTTATTCTTAAGGAAAAGCTTACAGATTACGGTTTAACTTTTGGTGATTACAAAACCGGTCTCCGTTTCACTTTAATATTTTTAGTTGTGATGCTTCCGCTTGTATGGTTTGCATCATCATCTTCTGAATTTGTTGCAAAGTACCCGCACCTGCTTTCTGCAAGAAGCAACTGGGGTGAGTTTTTAATTTATGAATCAGGTATGCTTATCTATATGTTTTCGTGGGAGTTTATCTGGCGCGGATTTATGCTTTTTGGTTTAAAAGAGAAATTTGGATATTATGCAGTGTTGATGCAAATGCTGCCTTTTGTAATTTTGCATAACGGGAAACCGGCGCCTGAAACTTTTAGCGCAATACTGGGTGGAATTGCTCTTGGTATTCTTGCTTTAAGAACAAACTCTTTTCTATACGGGGTTTTTGTCCATATGGGTATAATGCTTTTAATTGATTTTATTTGTACAATTCGTTTTCGAATAGAGGATTACGGTGTAGGATTTGATTCACTTTTTAATATTTTAGGTAAAATATTCTGAGGTAAAAATGAGATTTGCTTTAAACATTGATCACGTAGCAACATTGAGAAATGCAAGGGGAGAGGAACAACCTGATCCGGTTACCTGCGCATTAATTGCAGAGCAAGCCGGGGTTGATGGAATAGTTTTTCATCTGCGTGAAGACAGGAGACACATAACTGAAAGAGATGTTAGGCTGCTAAGAGAACTTGTAACAACAAAACTTGATTTTGAAATGGCAGCAACGGAAGAGATCATAAAAATTGCATGTGATGTAGGACCGGAACTTGCTACAATAGTCCCTGAAAAAAGGCAGGAACTTACTACCGAGGGAGGGATAAATGTTATAGATAATGAAGCATTGCTAAAGCAAACCATAAATGAACTACACGATTCAGGAATTGGTGTTTCATTATTTATCGAACCTGATATTGCGCACATAGATGCTGCCGCAGAAATTGAAAGTGATTTTATAGAAATTCACACGGGGGTTTTTGCAAATGCTGAAACTGAAGAAGAACAGTTTGATGAACTTGAAAAAATTCGAGGTTCAATTAAACATGCAAAAAAACTTGGCTTAGGTATTAATGCCGGTCATGGTTTGGATTACAATAACATGAAGATCTTTAGGGTACTGGAAGAGGTTGATGAAGTAAGTATTGGGTATGCTGTTATTGCAAGAGCAGTGTTTGTTGGAATAGATGAAGCTGTAAAAGAGATGATCCGGTTGATCAACTATAAATAGACTTTAGGATTCTTCCAATATCTTCATTTAGTAAACTTTGCTAGAACTTTTGTCCCGCCAGAAAATAGAACGCTGGCTTGCCTGCCGGCAAGTAACATAGCTCAAACTGATCTGTGCAGATCTCCAAAATCAGTCTGCCATTAAACTATAGTAAAAGTTTTAATTTTATGCTTCTTTAAAATGAATTAAGTGAGGCATTCCTAAAGGATAAACATTAAAGC
>CAZPSY010000150.1:0-4812 GCA_964589295.1 uncultured Ignavibacteriaceae bacterium | reverse complement strand
CATAAAAACATCGTTTTTAAATTCTAACTGGTAACCAAGAGCAAAAGGATTATTTATTATTTTGAAAAAGTTTACATCGTAATAACCTGCTCTGCGGAAGGCATCATATTTTTTTCTAAGCTGTATTAATCCTTTGTAATAATTTAAAAGTTCAAAGTTAATTTTTGCATGGTTATAGTTGATGTAATTCGTTTCGTTGTCTTTATTATAACTGTTATGGTCAATAGTTCCTCTATGTTCATTAGGCACTTTAACATCAAGCGGAATAACTTTACTCCTTGCAAACTCCTGCCCGGAATGAATCATAGTGATGCCGCGTGAAGTAAAGAGAAAGAGTGCGGCAAGTTTGTTGAGTCTTAGCTGCATCGGTAATAACTTAACATGTTCATCAACATCTTTAACTATTTTCTTTTTCATTACGTCGCCCAATCCTAGTCGGATAAAGTCGCCGATCGTAAAACCATCATGCGATTCTAAATAATTTACTGAATGCTTTGGTTCTTGGAATAATCCAAACTTATCTTTATTTAATGTGCCGTTAGCATAACTTTCTATTCTGCCGCTGTCATTATTTCCATACCAACTTCCAAATATCCAGCCATGACCATCAAAAGGATTTTCGCCCTTTATACCATTTCTTATCTGGTCGTTCCAGCTAGCCCACCCCCGCGCAGAGAATCCTGCAGGATCGTACCTTCCGCCCCAGGGCTCACAAACAAAAATTACATTAGGATTTACTTTTTTTGCTTCGTAATAAACTTCTTCAACTGTTTCCCAATCAACCAGCTTTCCAAGATCGAAACGAAATCCATCAACGTGATATTCTTTCATCCAGTAAAGCACACTTTGAATGATTAATTTTTTAACCATAAGCCGTTCGGTTTTAAAATCGTTACCGCAAAAACTTTGTGCAATGTAATCGCCTTTTTCATCAAGCCGAAAATAATAATCTTTATCTATCTGCTTGAAGTTTCCAATTTCATACTCGGAAACATGGTTATACACAACATCCATTATAACAGCAATTCCGTCTTTATGGAATGCCTTAATCATATCTTTAAAATCTGTTACAGCCCTTGCATCTTTACCGCTCCAGGTATTCCATTCAATGCTTCTTACATTTTCCGAATAGTAGCTTTCCGGTGCAAAGAAAGCTGCCGTCATATAACCCCAATGATTTCTTTCGTATGGGTTCCACGTATTAAGTTTTCCATTTACAGAATTTTGGAAGGGAATTTCAATATTTGCATACTCCTGGACAGGTAAAAGTTCAACCGCATTTACACCAAGACTTTTTATATATTCTAATCCGCCGGGTTTACCTTTCTCAGTTAATCCTTTATAAGTTCCTCTCTGCTCAACTCCGGAGGAAGGATGTTCTGTCATGTCGCGGATATGCATTTCATAAATGATAAGGTCACGCCAGTCATTTTTTATCCAGGTATCCCCTTCCCAATTATAGTCCCCCTCTTTAACCACAATAGCTCTCCGCGGATTGTAATATGAATTATAAGTAGTAACTGCTTTTGCATAAGGATCAACACAAATAATATCTTCAATGCCGGGGACTTCGGTATGATGGATCTTAAAGCCGTAGAACAATCCATAGTGCTCACCCTCTATTGCAGTTTCCCAAACTCCGTCCTCATCCTTCACCATTTTAAATTCTTTACCATTAGTCTGTTCCGGCTGCTCAAAAGTAAGGAGAGAAATTTTATCGGCGGAAGGTGCAAACAACCTAAAATAAGTTGTGCCATTTTGTACAAATGAACCCAGCTTTTTATCTGAATAAAGATTATCAAGTTCTTTTTGTTTTTTAAGGAACTCAGAAATCTTTTTCGGCACATTAACTTTCTTCTTGTCCGAACTTGATAAAGTACTGCCCATAAAACCTTATGCTTAAGAAAATGATTAATACTAGAATTAATGTAGATTATAAATTCATTTTACCTTACTACATTCCGAACATATAATTAATTTTAAGATTGTACAAATGAAGGAGGTTAAATTCTACTCGCCTGCATAAATTTCACCATCAACAACAGGAGTAACGCAAATAAGCGGTTTTTCAGGAAGATGGAATTTTGAAAATATTTCTTCGAAAAGCCGGAAGTGCATTCCCCGTTTTTCGAGCTTATGAAATCTTTTATAACTCATAAATTTACCTTTCTTATCGGTGGGCGCATCAAAATGGTAAGCATTTGAGAAGTCTTCTGCTGCACGACTTTTTAAGAACTTTATTTTATTATCATCGCCGCCTTCACGCTCGTAAGCCATTGCGCGGAATTCTACAACGAGCATTTCATTTAATACCAGGTAAATGTTCAGTATTATTTCGTTCATTTTTCTTTTTTGAATTATATAAACAAACTACGCCTAAACACAACACATAAGCGAATGCAAACTTACACATTATGCTTTCAATTTTAGCAATTAAATAATAATCACCAGTTGCCATTAATATAAATGCAGTTGCTACCGGGATGCTGATTATGATGTTACCCGTAAGTAGAACTTTAGAGATGAATATTGTTTTTTTATCCCTTCCTTTCTTAATCCCCCGCAGAAGTAAAATGATAGCCGCCAGTATAGGTGTATAATAAAATAGTCCGTACAAATCACCCAACGGGTAATTATAGGTTGCATATAGTACTGCACACGAAGTAACATTAAACTGATCGAGAATGAATGGATAGTAAAGGATAAATACCAAAGCAGGTAAAAATACCAGGTTGAAAGCTTTACTTTTAAAATTGTACAACTCAGCTATAAGAATAAAGTTAAACGGTGGAAGGAGTGATATAACAACAAAGCCAAAGTAAGCCATTAATGATGAGCTTAATCCTACCTGGCACATTAAAAACTCGAGCAGTTGATATGTCATCAGGATAAAGATAAGCATCATTGCTAGCTTATTGAGTTTACTCTTACTTGCAAAGATTACCAGGTTTACTAAAAGAATAATCTCAATACAGGCAATTAATAGCGAACCTAATCCATCCCAACTATCCATATAATAATTTTTGAGTTTATATCTAAAAATAAAAAGTCATTCCCATTTTCTGAGAATGACTTCATTAATTCTTTACTAGATGATTATTTTTTTGGTCCAACCATCTGTTCGGGTTTTACAACTTCATCAAATTTTTCTTCTGTAAGCAGACCAAGTTCAACGGCAGCTTCTTTCAAAGTAGATCCGTCTGCATGAGCTTTCTTCGCAATCTTGGCTGCGTTATCGTAACCAATGTGTGGGTTAAGCGCAGTAACCAGCATTAAAGAATTATTAAGATGAGCTTTTATATTTTTTTCATTAGCTTCAATTCCAACAACGCAGTTATCCGTAAAGCTTTCGCACCCATCAGCAATTAACCTTATTGACTGCAGAACATTATAAATGATAACCGGTTTAAAAACATTTAGCTCAAAGTGCCCGGTGGCTCCGCCAATATTAACTGCTACATCGTTACCCATAACCTGTGTGCAAACCATGGTAAGTGCTTCGGCTTGTGTTGGATTTACTTTGCCCGGCATTATTGAGCTTCCTGGTTCATTTGCGGGAAGATTTAGTTCGCCTATTCCGCAACGCGGACCAGAACCAAGTGTTCTGATATCATTTGCTATTTTCATTAATGAAACTGCTAAAGTCTTAAGCACTCCACTTATTTCTACCATTGCATCGTGAGCTGCAAGCCCTTCAAACTTATTTCTTCCGGTTATAAACGGCTGACCGGTTATTTCCGCAATATTTTTTGCTGCTTTTACTGCAAATTCAGGATGAGTATTCAACCCCGTTCCAACTGCGGTTCCGCCTAAAGCAAGTTCGAATAAACGAGGCATCGCAGCTTCAATTCTTTCCAGCCCGTTTGTTAATTGCTGAACATATCCGGAAAATTCCTGCCCTAATGTGAGCGGCACAGCATCCATCAAATGAGTCCTTCCAATCTTTACCACATCTTTAAACTCATCAGATTTTTTTTGAAGTGCATCGCGGAGTTTTGTAACCATAGGTATTAATCTTCTGTGGATTTCCTCAACTGTAGATATATGCATTGCCGTGGGAAATGTATCGTTAGAAGATTGTGCTTTGTTTACATCATCATTTGGATGAATTGGTTTTTTACTTCCAAGTTCTCCACCTGCTAATTCAATTGCACGGTTTGCAATAACTTCGTTGGAGTTCATGTTGGTTTGTGTTCCGCTGCCGGTTTGCCATACAACAAGCGGAAAGTGATCATCAAGTTTTCCCTCTATTACTTCATCAGCAGCTTTTATTATTAGTTCTGCTTTATCTGCTGAGAGAGTTCCGAGTTCCTTATTAGTTAAAGCGGCAGCTTTTTTTAGCACACCAAGTGCACGGATTACTTCCCTCGGAAATTTTTCCCCACCAATTTTAAAATTCATTAACGACCTGGCTGTTTGAGCGCCGTAATATTTTTTATTTGGAACTTTTATTTCCCCCATTGAATCTGTTTCAGTTCTGTATTCCATTTTATTATCTCCCTATTAGTGTTAACTACATATATTCTAAATTATTATCAATTTAAATTTACGATTATTTAGAAAGATTAGTATGAAGAAAGGTTGTTTAGTTATAGTAAAAATTGTACTCAAGAAGAAATTCAAATTTGAATAAACTCTAAAAGACTGAGTCTTTTCGAATATCCCCACGTAATTCCGCTATATATCTCAAAATACTCCTTTAATCCAACATTTCTTTTATAAGAATAAAAAATTTCTTCCCTACCATAAAAATACTCGTATCTAATTATTTCAGGAGTAGTGACAGGATTATATCTTTGCATAATTTGATCT
>CAZPSY010000149.1:0-4858 GCA_964589295.1 uncultured Ignavibacteriaceae bacterium | reverse complement strand
GGACAATTCTTTTTAAAACTAAGCACCACTATAAGTTATCATGAAACAAAAAGAATTACAAGATTATCTTATGCCAAACCCGGCAAAAAAACCCAATTACGTTAACAATAAATCACTAAAAATATATTTTTCCTTTCACCAGCCAAAAGTTCCGGGTTCTCCTTTAAATGGTCCGACAATATCTTTAGTTATCCAACCACCATAAAATCCACCCGGCTGTGGTATAACTTTTTCGCCATCAACATAACAACTATCCATCTTGCCAGCATAGAATGCTACAAAATTTTCTACTTGTGTAAACTCATTTGTCGGTGTGGGGTAATACCATGCAGCTTTGTTGACTCGTTTATCCTTCACGTTAACATCATAATAACTAGCACTACCTTTCCATTCGCAAAAACTATTTCCAATACCCGGAATTAAAAACTCCGTTTTTATGTCACTGGGAGGGATGTAATAAACCGGTGGGTGAGAAGTTTCCAGCACTCTAAAGGCATTAGTGGTTAACACAATAGTTTCAACATTAAAGATTATTTTTATTTCTTTATTAACCTTTTCTAGTCTTGGTGGCCTGGGATAATCCCAAACAGATTCTTGCCCCGCGGCTGGTTTTATTTTTCCAATCATACAACTTTCTTATTCAGAAATAACTTGTTAAGCACCTCTTCTCTAAACTCAAATATCTCTTTTACTTTCTTTCCAACAAATAAATTGTTAAATGGTCTGCTTAACGGATCGAGGGGTAAAGCATATGTAACAATGTCTTCCATTTCAATACCTTCATCAACTTCATTAAAATGATGCTGATGGTGCCAAAACTTGTATGGTCCGAATCTCTGCTCATCTATAAAGAAAATCTTTTCCTTCATCTGTGTGATTTCTGTAACCCAATTTGATGGTATTCCAGCGAAAGGATAAACTTTATAAGTGATTATCATTCCCTCATACATCTTATCCGGCAAATCAGAAGTTACTTTAAGATTTAACCACGGCGGTGTCATTTTGGGTAGGTTTCCAGGATCTGAAAAGAAATTCCATGCATCTTCCAGTGGTATAGCTAGTTTCTGTTTAGTTTTTAACTGATAAATTTTCATAATATTTATTCTATGAATAACTTTTTAATTAAGTGAAGGAATATTTAAGATGTGATATACTTTTTAGTTAAACCTTTTCTCACGCAGTGCTTCCAGCTCAATTCTTAGCTCCTTTGTATCTTTTACAACACTTGCACCTATTTCCTTAAAAACATCAAGATATCCATCCGCAGCTCTTCCCCCAAATATTAATTTTACATTTTTAGGAAGCATCTGTCTTAAATGCCGTAATTCTTTCCTAAGCTGTAGATCGTCTCCAGGAAATACTATACTTAATGCTACAAGATCTGCACTAAGACTATCAGTAACTGCAGCAATTTCCTCAACCGGCAAATTTGGTCCGAGATAGATAACTTTCCACCCTGCTGCTGCTGCAATTACACCAACAATCAGCGCACCTAATTCATGATCCTGTCCGCGTGGTGTTGCTGAAATTATAATTGGAGCATTTTCAGAAGGCATGTGCTGCTCAAGTAAATTTGTCATGAAAGATCTAATAACAGCCGAAGCAAGGTGTTCATTTGCAACCCTTATATATCCATCATGCCACAAATCACCAACTTTATAAACAAGCGGTACAATTAATTCTTCAATTAAATGAGGTTGACTCATTTTTGCAGATGCTTTAAGCAGCATAGTTTCAAGGGCTTTACCATCGTATGCTTTTATTGCTTCAATGCAGCTATTAATAATTGAATTTGTATTCGCTATAGCTTCATTTAGTGATTCATTTTTCGCTGTTGAAGGAACATGGTTTCTAATCAATACAGATTGCAGTTCATCGATTGATAGATTTGCAACGCCGCCAATGTTGTGCCCGCTATGCACTGCTTCATTTAAAAGCTTTAATTTTTCTATATCATCTTCTGTATAGAGCCTCCGGTTTGTCTCTGTTCTAGATGGAGTTACAACATTATACCTTTTCTCCCAGGCACGAATTACAAAAGCACTCAACCCGGTCATCTGGCTAACTACTTTAATCGGGTATTTATACTTCTTTTCCATTTCTATTCTAAAAATAACAATTTGTCTAAATAAAATCAACATTAATTTGAAAGTTCAAATATTATGATTTCTTAATTTTTTGAACGTATTTATAGATTATTTAGTTCCATCGAAATATATTTTAGATTTTCTTGAAAAAAGACTTGACAAACTCTATACAATATGTTATACTTCGCTCAACAAAATATAGACATTTGATAGACAAACAAAAATGTATCAAATAACTAACACTAACCAAAACAAAAGGAGTAACAAGATGTTACACAAAATCATTTCTCAGAAGCTGATGTCCTCAGCTATACTTTTTTCCCTGATGATCACTTCGTTATTAATTGCTGGTGACCATGACAAACACAATAGTTCTAAAAAAGATATAGTAACTATTGCAGTTGAATCGGGAAACTTTAACACACTTGCTAAAGCTTTAACCGAGACAGGTCTTGTGGAAGCTTTACAGGGTGATGGACCTTTTACCGTCTTCGCACCTACAGATGATGCTTTTGCTAAACTTCCTGAAGGAACTATTGAAGCATTGCTGAAGGATAAAGAAACACTGAAGACAATTCTTCTTTATCATGTTGTTTCAGGAAAAGTTACATCAGAAGAAGTTGTTAATCTTAATACAGCTGAAACCTTAGCTGGTAAGAATGTTAAGATTAAAGTAAAAGATGGATCGGTTATGATAAACGATGCTGAAGTTACAACTGCAGATGTTATGGCCTCTAATGGCGTAATACACATAATAGACACAGTACTTATTCCTGAATAATCAAAATCAAATTATAAAAGAATGGACAGTGCAATGATTTACACAGAAGAATTAAATATAAGTGAAACCGAAATTGAAAGACAGCAGGAATTTCAAACTGAAGTTATGCCATATCAGAGTGCACTTTACAACTATGCTTTAAAGATTGCCAGGAATTCTGATGATGCTCAAGATCTCGTACAGGAAACTTATTACAAGGCTTACAAGAACTACCATCAGTTTAATGAAGGTACAAACAGTAAAGCCTGGATGTTTATGATTCTAAAGAACACTTTCATCAACAACTACAGGAAGCTTAAAAGAGAGCCCTCAAAGGTTGATTATGATGAAATAGAAGACATATACGAAAATATAAAATCTGAGCAGACCAGGGGCAGCAATCTAAATTTAGACTTCTACAATAATCTACTTGATGATGAGCTTTCTTCAGCACTATCAAAACTTCCTGTAAAAATGAAGGATGTCTTTCTTCTGTGTGATTTGGAAGGATATAGTTACGAAGAGATTGCAGAAATAGCTAAAATTCCAATTGGCACTGTCCGTTCACGTCTTCACAGAGCGCGTAAACTTTTACAAGAAGAGTTATTCGGTTACGCAAAAGTAAATGGTTATCTCAATTAACAACTAACAATTAAAGAAAGAAAAACAATGAAAACTTTGAAAGTCTTAATCTTGATTATGTTCACTTTAGGGGTGAGCTCTGTAATTGCACAGACTGCAAGATTGCAGGTAATACATAATGCCGCAGATCCGGGTGCAGTTTCAGTTGATATTTATTTAAATGGCACATTGCTATTGGACAATTTCGGATTCAGAGATGCTACTCCATATATAGACGCACCCGCAGGAACTCCCATTAATATAGGTGTTGCTGGTCCAAATAGCACTTCTGCTGCAGATACAATCAAAAATTTTACAGTAACCCTAACACAAAATGAAACTTATGTTGCTATAGCAAATGGTGTTTTAGATCCTAATTCATTTGCAGCAAATCCTGATGGTAGAAGCACTGCTTTTACATTATTTGTTAAAGCAATGGCTCGCGAAAATGGAACCGGTTCCGATGTCGATTTCTTTGTTTTACATGGTTCAACAGATGCACCAACAGTTGATGTGCTGGCACGCAGAGTTGCGACATTAGTTGATGATGCAGCTTACGGTGATATAACTGGATACATTACTGTTCCCCCAGCTTCCTATATTCTTGATGTTACCCCGGGAAATGATAACTCTACAATAGTAGCTTCGTTCCAGGCTGATTTAAGTGGTTTAGGTGGTGGTGCAGCCGTAGTCTTCGCATCCGGATTCTTAACACCTGGCAACAATCAAAACGGTCCGGCATTTGGAATTTTTGCTGCACTTCCAAACGGAGATGTAGTTGCTTTTCCATCGGTTCAGCTTGCAAGATTACAGGTTATTCATAACGCCGCAGATGTAGCAGCTGATCCGGTTGATATTTATTTAGATGGAACATTGTTACTTGATGATTTTGGATTCAGAGATGCTACTCCATTTATTGACGCTCCGTCTGATGTTTCCATAAATATTGGCGTTGCCCCTGGTAATAGTGGTTCTGCTGCTGATACATTAAAAAACTTTACTGTTACTTTAGCCAATGGTGAAACATACGTTGCTATAGCAAATGGTGTTTTAGATCCAGGTTCTTACGCAGCAAATCCTGATGGAAGAAGCACTGCGTTTACATTATTTATTAAATCAATGGCAAGAGAAAGCGGAACTGGTAGTGATGTTGACTTTTTTGTATTACACGGTTCAACCGATGCGCCAACAGTTGATGTAATTGCAAGAGGTGTTGCTACTTTAGTTGATGATGCTGCCTATGGTGATATTACTGGGTATATAAATGTTCCTGCTGCAGCATATACTCTAGATTTAACCCTTGCTGATGGCACAACGTTAGTACAATCATATGTGGCTGATTTATCAACTCTTGGTGGTGGAAGTGCTGTTGTATTTGCTTCAGGTTTCT
>CAZPSY010000148.1:1849-4865 GCA_964589295.1 uncultured Ignavibacteriaceae bacterium | reverse complement strand
TTTCTCTGCATCTCTCAAAATTAATTTGGCAAATATAAAATATTAATTAGATACTTCCCAAAGATATCAGTACTCCCATTAATTTAACAGGCAAAGCTCTTTTTTTTCGATTGCCAATTAGCAAAATAATAACACGGGATTTGGTTTTCTTTTGTATATTTTATTTAGATAATCATTGAACAAATTAATTGAAAATAATAATTGACCGATAATAAAGAACATACCGCAAAAGTTTTCATCCTTACCGGGGAATGGATGGATGTTAAAGGAAGGAACCTTCTTAAATTCACCGGAACATCGAACGAATACGGACCGGTTGAGATAAATGTTACAAACAATCCGGTTTTTTTTGTAAAGAGAAGTTCCGACATATCAGATTTAAAAGTATCAAACAGAAGAAAAGAAATTAATTTAAAAAACTTCGATGAGCAGGATGTTGATGCACTTTATTTTAACACTGAAAATGAACTAAGATCGGCTGCCGAAGAGTTGGCAACTATGGGAATAACCAGCTATGAATCGGATATAAATCCTACCAGAAGATTTTTGATGGAAAGATTTATAAATGCGCAGGTTAAAGTAACCGGCAGCACAAAAAAAAGGGGGAGCCTATTAATTTTTACCAACCCGCAACTAGAGCCAACCGAAGTAACCCCTCAATTTGTAGTAGCTTCAATAGATATAGAAACGGGCAACAATAACACCGTTCTATATTCAATTGCTGTTCATCTTACCGGAAAAAACGGTGAGGAGAAAATCGTATTTCTTCAATCAGATAAAAAGGAAACCCTGCCCGGTAATTTCTATCTTTTTAAAAACGAAAAAGAGCTGCTTCAAAATTTTATTACCTGGTTCAATAAAGCGGACCCGGATATAATTATAGGCTGGCATGTAATTGGTTTCGATTTGATGTTCCTCGAAAGTAAATGCAACGAGTTTCAAATTCGCTTTAACATTGCAAGAGGAAACGGAAGAGTGTCGCTCCGCAGTCGTAAACCGCGGGGATATTTTGCATCTATAACCGGCAGGGTTGTTATTGATGGTCCGCCTGCACTGCGCTCATCATTTTTTACTTTTGAAGATTACCGGCTTGAAACTGTTGCGCAGGAAATGCTTGCCGAAGGAAAAACCATTACACCCGATCAGAATAAAGTTGAAGAGATAGAACGGCTTTACAAGGAGGATAAAGCAGCGCTTGGAGAATATAATCTTAAAGATGCCGAACTTGTTACCGATATATTCAGGAAATCCGGGCTTATTGATCTCTCTGTACGCCGGTCACAACTTTCCGGGATGTTGATGGATGAGCTTGGAATGATGACGGCTGCTTTCGATCATTTTTATTTACCCAAACTTCATCGTGCAGGCTACGTTGCACCAAATGTTAAAGATATACCTACTTCAGAGCACGCTGCAGGTGGTTATGTGATGGAACCGGAACCGGGAATTTATAATGATGTTGTGGTGCTTGATTTTAAAAGTTTGTATCCAACAATCATCCAGACTTTTAAAATAGATCCACTTGCACGATTACATCCAGAAAATAAAACAATAGAAACTCTAAATGGTTATAAATTTTCCGGCGCAGAGCATATCCTTCCCGATTTTATTGACGAACTTATGGAACAGCGAAGCATTGCTAAAAATAAAAACGACAAACAACTATCCCAGGCAATTAAAATTTTAATGAACAGTTTTTATGGTGTAATGGGTTCATTCGGCTGCAGGTTTTACCACCCGCATCTTCCAACGGCTATAACCGGTACAGGACACCGGCTCCTGTTAGGAAGCAAAGATTATCTAAAAGAAAATGGATACGAAGTTGTTTATGGTGATACCGATTCGCTGTTCATTCAACTAAAAAAAGATGAAGGAAATGAAGCCGCACAAAACGGAATGCGGATTGCAAACGATCTTAATAATCACTGGAAAGATAAAATTTCTGTCGAGTATGGGTTGACTTCTCATCTGGAAATTGAATTTGAAAAATATTACAGGAAGTTTATTATAACACCCGCACGCGGCAGCGAAGCAGGGGCTAAAAAGAGATATGCGGGACTAGTCGTAGAATCCGCCGCAGGCGGAGAGAAAGAAAAACTTGAATTTGTTGGGATGGAGTTTGTTCGCTCCGATTGGACACGGCTTGCAAAAGAATTCCAGGTTGAGCTTTATACAAAAGTTTTTAATGAAGAGGGTGTTGAAGAATGGATAAAAGAAATTGTAAATAAAGTTAAAGCTGGTGAGTATGATGAAAAACTTGTTTACAGGAAAAGATTAAGAAAAGATGTTGATGATTACGTGAAAAATATTCCACAGCATGTAAAAGCAGCACGGCTTCTTCCAGAAGCAGTAGGTACTGTTTACTATGTTATTACAAAACGCGGACCCATCCCCATTGAGCTTAAACACAACGACATAGATTACCAGCACTACATAGAAAAGCAGCTAAAACCTGTTGCTGATTCAGTTCTAGTACTACTCGGCAAGTCATTCGATTCAATTGTGCAGTCTGATCAGTTAAGTTTCTTTTAATATTTTTCTTTCATCTTTCTTGAAATTTTTTATTTTGTAGTTCCACTTCAAATTATTAAGGAAAAACATTGAAAATACAATTCATCGGCGGTGCAAGAACCGTAACCGGCTCGCAGCATTTATTATTTATTAACGGAAAAAAAATCCTGCTGGAGTGCGGGCTATTCCAGGGAAGAAGAAAAGATACTTACGAAAAGAATAAAAACTTTTCATACAATCCTGCAGAAGTTGATGCGATGATACTTTCGCATGCGCACATAGACCACAGCGGTAACATTCCAAACTTAACTTCAAACGGTTTTAAAGGAAACATTTATGCAACCGCTGCCACGGTAGAACTATGCCAGATTATGTTAAGAGATTCTGCTTATCTGCAGGGGCGGGATGTAGAATGGGTAAATAAAAGAAGAGAGAAAAAGAACCAGGCACCCATAGAGCCGCTTTATACAATGGATGATGTGGAAAAAGCGATGGGACAGTTTGT
>CAZPSY010000148.1:0-1749 GCA_964589295.1 uncultured Ignavibacteriaceae bacterium | reverse complement strand
GTTAATGCAACAGGTGTTTTCAGGAATCACCCGGAATGTTTGGATAGAGAAGCTCACAGGGTTTTTCTGGATGAAGGAGATGATCCGTTTGGATTTGCGCGATTAACTTATGTGCGTTCAGTTGATGCTTCGAAAGCACTAAATACTGCAACTGAAACTTCAATCGTGATTTCTGCTTCAGGTATGTGCGAAGGCGGAAGAATTCTTCATCACCTAAAAAATAATATTGGTAATCCTAATAACCTTGTACTTTTTGTAGGTTACGCTGCAGGGCACACTTTAGCTCGCAGGTTAATGGAAGGTGATAAGGAAGTAAACATTTTCG
This sequence comes from uncultured Ignavibacteriaceae bacterium, assembly GCA_964589295.1. Classification (GTDB taxonomy): domain Bacteria; phylum Bacteroidota; class Ignavibacteria; order Ignavibacteriales; family Ignavibacteriaceae; genus JAZGGS01. The sequence continues at coordinate 1,424 of CAZPSY010000148.1, read as the reverse complement.
GTGAAAAGCATAAAGTTCGCTGCAAAATTAAATCAATGGATTACTTCAGTGGTCATGCTGATCAGAAAGAATTAATCGATTATTTACGTCTAAATCCTAAAGAAAAGCTTAAAGACATATTTTTAGTTCATGGTGAAGAGGAACAATCTCTGGTATTAAGAGAAAAATTGGTCTCAAAAGGTTACAGAAATGTGCATTTTCCGGTTCCAGGAGAAAAATTTGAGGTTTAAGCATAAAAAGGGAATCTTTTTTTACTTCCCTTCATCTAATAAAATCATTATATTCGCCGGATTATTTTATGACGGTTTCATAATCTCCACTCGTCAGAGAATATCCCGGTAGTTAACCAAATCAATAATCTATTTTAAGGAGTGCCGCCACTTTGAAGATAACAAAGCAATTTACCAACCGCGAAAGTAAATCATTAGATCAGTATCTTCAGGAAATTGGAAAGGTAGATCTTTTAACCCCCGATCAAGAAATTGATTTAGCAATAAAGATTAAAAAGGGTGATAAGTTAGCACAGGAAAATCTGATTAAAGCTAATTTAAGATTTGTAGTTTCTGTTGCAAAACAGTTTCAGAACCAGGGTCTTTCTCTTGGTGATTTAATTAACGAAGGAAATATCGGTTTAATAAAAGCTGCACAGCGTTTTGATGAAACACGTGGTTTTAAATTCATATCTTATGCAGTTTGGTGGGTTAGGCAGTCTATTATGCAGGCAATTGCAGATCAGTCAAGAGTGGTTCGTCTTCCGCTAAATCGTGTGGGAAACCTTACCAAGATAAGCAAAGCATACAGAGATCTTGAACAGGAATTTGAAAGAAAACCGACAACCGATGAGCTTGCAAAAATTCTTGAAATGACCGCCGAAGAAGTTGCTTACGCATTACAGATTTCCGGGCGCCACGTTTCCATGGATGCACCTTTAAAAAGCGGTGATGAAAATAAAAACAGCTTGATGGATGTTCTTCCTAATGAGCATCAACCATTGCCTGATAAAGATTTGATGAAAGAGTCTCTGAAGAATGAAGTTTCAAATGTACTTTCTACTCTTACAGAAAGAGAAGCAGAAGTAATTAAACTTTATTTTGGTATTGAAGGTGATCATTCCGCAACTCTTGAAGAGATTGGCGAAAGATTTAACCTTACAAGAGAAAGAGTAAGACAGATTAAAGAAAAAGCTTTAAGAAATTTAAGACACTCTAAACGAAGCGGCAGACTAAAGACTTACCTTGGATAAGAAAAATAATTGTTGATTAAAAAAGCCCCGGTTATGCCGGGGTTTTTTTGTTTAAGTAATCTTTACTGTTATCCGGTTCTTCAATCTCTTTCCAACAATCAATCTCATAACTTATTTCCCCCCTCTCAAAAAAGAATAAAACCAGCCATCACTTTATCTGTGATAAATTTCCCCACTTCAC
>CAZPSY010000147.1:0-4920 GCA_964589295.1 uncultured Ignavibacteriaceae bacterium | reverse complement strand
AAACACCGCCAAGTGAAAATGTAACACCATCAACATTTACTTTTGTTTCAAAAGTATCATCCGGTGATTGAATTTCCTCTCCCTGGTATATTACGGTGGTCTTATTATATTTACTTGTTACGTTGTATTGAGGATCCCTGAACTTCATCTCAAATCTTATTGAGAAAAAATCCAATGGCATATAATCCATCGATGCGGAAACGTGGATACCAATTGCAAACTGTCTTTGCTGAATTGATAAATCAACATCACTGAATTTACGCGTAAATTCTCCGTGGTAGTAACCCATCCCTCCACCCATCATAAATATAAACTGCTCTGTAGAAAACGGGAAAAGATAATGAGCTGTTAATTCCACAGGTATAACCCTGAAGCCGTCTTCAACCTCAAACACAACTATCCTGTTCCCTAAAAAGACTGTAAGATTTGGACCCACGGCACTCTTTTGCATATACTCAAGATTTAAACCAAGAACAAACCACTCATTAAATTTATATCGAATATCCAGCGAGGGATTAATTATATCCTCAACCACAAACGGTTTGTTCCTTATAACAATATCGGAAGAATTTGGATTTAAAAATATATCTGCCGATGTGGTGTAAACAGCATTTATGCTAATGCCAAAATTATTTTCGTGGAATTGTGAATAGAGAGGTGCTGAAAATAAAATAATGGCACCGAAAATATTAATAACTTTAATCTTTAAAAAGATGATTGAACCTCTGGCAATTTATTACAAATAAAGATGCTTATTATTATTTAAAAATAAAAACCCCCGATCAATACCTAAATTAAGTTTTTAACCGGGGGCAAATATTTTAATTAAGTTCTAAAGATCAATAAGCATAAAACATGTATCGCTGATCAACAATATCAGAATTCTCCTTAAGAGTTGTAAGCCACTGGTTTACAAAAGCATTCTTTTTAGCTTGCAGAAGATTGTTTCGCAGAGTTCCACTCTGCAGGTTATATGCGGTAGAATCAAATTCGGTCTTTTCAGTAAGATAAATTAAATAAAATCCTTTTATCCCTCTAACTGGTTCTGAAAGCTGGTTTTTTTCTAAAGAAAATGCGGCATCTATAAATGCATAATCTTTTCCAATATTTGGAATGCTTGTTTGATAATTGAACCTGTTAGTATTGCTTACTGAAACTCGCTGATCGAGCGAAGGAATTTTGTTCAGATCGCCGCCGCTTTTTTTATACAGTCCATCAGCGAGACGTTCTGCTTCTTCAAATTTCTTTTGTGTTCCTGCAAGCTGTTTTAGCTGCATCTTAACTTCTTCATAGTCTCTAAATCCTTCAGGAATGCTTTCTGAAATCTGAACAACAACAAATCCTTGCTGTACTTTAAATACTTCGCTTACGGTATTTACACTATTTTCAAAAGCAAATTGAACTAATCTTTTATTAACACCCAAACCCGATATTGAAGGGCTGTTTTCCTGGAAAGGCGGGGTTTCAGAAATTGTATAACCTAGTATTCCGGCTTCCTGTTCGAAATTGTTTTTCTCTGCAAGGTATGAAAAATCATTTGCAGCATTATAAGTTTCATCTCTTGTTGCCGCTGATTGTACCACCGGGTTTATTATCTGCTCTATAACATATTTTGAATTTGATTGACCAGTTACTTTAATAATGTGATAACCAAATGTTGTTTTAACCGGTTTTTGAACTTCATTTAAATTGCCGCTGAAGCAAGCCTCATCAAATTCTTTAACCATTGCACCTTTGCCAAACCATCCAAGATCGCCGCCCTTTGCACCGCTTCCGGGATCACCAGAATTTTCTGTGGCTAACAAACTAAAATCGGCTCCGCCAATTAATTCATTGTAAATCCTGTTTGCTTCATCAAGGTTTGCCTGGTCGTTCTCTTTACTATTTATAAGAATGTGAGAAGCCCTTACCATATTATCGGATGAAGGGACTACGTCTATCAGGCGGTATAATGCAAAGCCGTTAGGAGAAGGAACCGGTCCGACTATATCTCCATTTTGCGCATTTATTATTTGATCTACAGCCGTATTAGAGAAAGCTGAGATACCAACAGTATCTAAAGAGTAAGGTTGAGTAGAATAGATTTCGACAAACGATTTGAAATCGGATGTATCTGTTGTAACAATTTCTCTAACATTTTCCAGGTTACGCACAACAAGATTTGTATCGGCTGCGGATGGCTGATTTATAAAAAGAACAAATCGAAATTTTCTCTGAGCATTAATTTTATAGCGGTCAAGGTTTTCCTCATAATAATTTTTCATATCTTCTTCAGTTACAACCACTGAAGAATCGGAAAACATTGAAACAGGGAAAAGAGCATAATCTGCATTGGCAAAAATATTCTGCTCATTAAATTTTCTTAATACTTCATCTTCATTTACTGTTACTGAAGCAAGCAGCAAACTTTGCAGTTTCTCAGTTAAACGCTGCTGCCTAACCTGTTCTTCAACCTGGATTAGAATTTCTGTATTCTGCGGATCGAAGAGTGCCTGTTCATAAAGCTGCCGGTTAAAATTCCCGGTAGAGTCTATAAAATTTTGCTTGAGAAAATCAGGCGGGTTATTTCCTAAAATAATATCTTTAATTTCTTCATCGGAAACTGTTACACTAAGCCGTTCAATTTCCTGTTCAAGAAGTTTTTGGGTAATAAGCGATTCCCAAACCTGCTCTCTAAACTGATCCCACTGATCATCGCCTATATCCTGACCGGTTTGCTGTTTCTGTTGTTCTCTTTGCTGATCAAGTACGAATTGATATTCGCGGTAGGAAATATCTACACCGTTAATTGAACCAACGTCATTGCTTCTGCCGCCAAGTGCTTCGAGAACATTCGAATCGGATATTACCATAAACAAAACGAATAGCGCACCAACCGTTATAATAAAAGCAGGAGCTAAGCTCCGCATTTTGGCCATCATAGCCATAGTCTTAATTACTCCACTTTTTAATGAAAAAATACAGATAACAAACATAGACACACCCCGTCTAAAAATCAATGAATTTGTACTTATATCAATACAGAAAACTTTTAAATAAGATTAGTGCCGTTTAGGTGCAGATACCTAATATTTAGCCAAAAGAACCAATACTTTACTATTTACGGAGAAAGAGAAAGTTGACTTTCATCTGGTTCAGGTATATTTTAGTTTTTATTAATTCAATCAGAGGGAATTATTCTACTTGGAAAACATCGAATTTCTAAAAAACGTACCAATATTTTCAGAGTTGAATGACGACACACTCATCAAACTATCTCAGTTAGGCACTTTAAAATCATTTAAAAAGGATTCAATAATTTTATCGGAACAGGATGCCGGCTCGGCACTGTTTGTCATGGTAACCGGAAAAGTTAAAGTAGCCAGGGTTAGCAATGATGATAAAAATAAGGAAGTCATTTTAACCTTGCTCAATCCATCAGATTTTTTTGGGGAGATGGCGTTGTTAGATGGACTAGCCCGCTCTGCAACAGTAACATCATTAGAAGACTCTCAGGTTTTTATAATTCAAAGAAATGATTTTTTGGATTTGATTCAACAGCATCCCGAAGTATCCATTGCATTGCTCCAGGAATTAACCCAAAGATTAAGAGCTGCCGGAATGAAAATAAAAGCCCTTTCACTTAAAGATGCCGAAGGAAAAGTAGCCACAGTACTTTTACAGTTAGCTGATGATATGGGAAAAATAAAACAAGGTGTGGTGGAAATTGAAAAGTTGCCCTACCAGCACGAGTTAGCAAATATGGCAGGCACCTCGCGCGAAACTATTTCCAGGACTTTGCATACCTTTGCTAAAAAAGGCTTGGTGGAACTTGAAGGAGCGAAATTAAGAATTATTAGCTACGAAAAGTTTAAAGATCTTTATAGCTGATTCTTATGAGCGGAAAAACAGACCTACATACTCACACAAACCATTCCGATGGATATTTTAGCCCAACAGAACTCATCAAGAAAGCCGCTGAAAAGGAAATCGAAATTATTAGCATTACAGATCATGATAGTGTTAATGGTATAAGAGAAGCAAAAAAAGTTGCATCTGAACTTAATGTAATGGTAATTCCCGGTGTGGAGATAAGTTCCGACATAAGAGATACAGAAGTGCACTTACTTGGTTATTTTTTCGACCCGGACAATGAAGAGCTTGAGCACTATCTTAATTTCTTCAGAGAAGAAAGAATTAAGCGCGCTAACCGTATTGTTGAAAAGCTTAATATACTTGGTCTTCCTTTGTTGATGGAGGATGTTTTAAAACAAGCAGCTAATTCTGCTATCTGCAGACCACATATTGCTCAAGCATTGCTCGCAAAAAACCTTGTTAAATCCTACTACGAAGCATTTTATAAATACCTGGGTAACCATGCACCGGCTTACGAAAGGAAAGTACATCTTTCACCGCAAAGTGCATTTAAAATAATTTCTGATGCCGGCGGATTATCATTCATTGCACATCCGGGAAATATGCCCGAAATTCTTATTAAGGAATTAATTGATGCCGGAGTTGATGGAATTGAAGTTGTACATCCTTCCCATTCGAAAGATAAAGTAAGATTTTATAAAGGAATAGTAAACGAATACTTCCTGCTTGAATCGGGTGGATCTGATTTTCACGGAGGGAAAAGAGATGATGAAGCGAACTTTGGAAAATTTTTTACAACTCCTAAATATGTAGATGCAATGCAAAACCGGCTGTTAAGAATAGATTAGATAATAAATTTGCCGGGCTAATCTTTTTCAATATACCGCTTTTTTATACTTTTTGTACTGATAATTTTTTTTATGTTACCATCAGCCGGAAAATCCATATTTTTTAACAAACCAAATAGAGCGAATAGGAACTTTATACTGTTTCCGTGAACCAAAGGTTATATAATGAATTACAAAATAGCATTCTTATTCGTCTTCCTCTTTACAGCAATAGCTT
>CAZPSY010000146.1:1504-4941 GCA_964589295.1 uncultured Ignavibacteriaceae bacterium | reverse complement strand
ATTCCATAAATAAAATTATTTGCTAATCCATCCGTCTCATCATAATTCTTAAAATTGTTAGTTGATTTTATAAATCTGCTTAATCCCTTAGTCGTTCCAACCCACATGTTTCCTTTACTATCTTTAAATACCCTTATAACAGAGTTATCAGCGATACTTGTCGAATCATCAGAAATATTTTTGAAGTGAGTAAAAGTCTGATTGTTAAGATTTAAAACGTTTATTCCCTCGCCAAACGTTCCTATCCAAAGTTTTCCCTCTTCATCGAATGCTATTGACCAAGTTGCATCTGAGCTCAGCGAGGTAGAATCGTTTTCTCGATATCGGTAATTTGATATTTTGTTTGTATTTCTATCAAGCTTATTGATGCCTCCGGCATACGTTCCTATCCAAATATTGCCATCATTATCCTGGTCTAGTGCATATATTCTATTATCTGTAAGGGAATTAGGATCAGAAGGGTTATGAGTATAGTGAGTAAACTTACTACTATCAGGATCAAATGCATCTAAACCACCGCTATATGAACCAATCCAGATAATTCCGAATTTATCTTCCAATAACGACTGTATTGAATTACTAATCAAACTGTTTGAGTTTTGAGGATCATTATAATAGTGAATGAATTTCTTTTTTTTATAATCTAATTTGTTCAATCCCCCGTTTCTTGTTCCAATCCAATAATCGCCATTGCTGTCTACAAGCATTGAAAGCACAATATCATCACTTAGACTATTTTTATTTGCTGGATCGTGTTTATAATTTTCAAAAGCTTGAGTTGAAGGATTAAAAAAACTAATGCCCCCCAAACTTGTCCCAATCCATATTAAACCACTTCGATCTTCATAAATAGAAAAAACAAAGTTATCATTTATGCTTGTTGGATCGTTCGGATCATTTTTATAACTAACAAAAGTATTTGTACCCCCATCAAACCTTGATAGACCACCTCTTACAGTTCCTATCCACAAATTTCCACGTGAATCTTCATAAATTGGCCAAACCCAATTATCAGGTATGCTGTTTGGATCACCAGGGTTATTTCTGTAATGAACAAATTTGCCTGTCGGCTCATCAAGCCTATCCAGTCCGTTAAATGTTCCAACCCACAAATATCCTGCACGATCCCTAAATACCGAATAGACTTTATCATCGCTCAAACTGGATTCATCTTCTGGGTTATGCTTAAATAAAGTAGTTTCCCCAGTTTTGGTATCTGTGCGTTTTAACCCGGATCCACTACCGAGCCCCCCAGTCCAAAGAATACCCGAGGGCTCTTTCAGCATTGCTCCTACAGTATTTACTTTGGTTCCCTGTAAATTGATACTATCCTTAATTACAATTTGGAAAGATTCTGATTTGGGATTGTATTTATGAAATGTGCCACTCTGAGTTTCAATATATAGTACTCCAGTTTGATCTTCATATATTGAAAAAATAAAATTATCAGTTAAGCTGGTTGAATCTGAGGGAATGTTTTTGAAAATTTTAAAATTATATCCATCATATCTGTTAAGTCCATCCTGTGTTCCGAACCACATAAACCCTTTCCTATCCTGAAAGATACAAGTTACCGAGCTTTGTGAGAGACCATCTTCAACAGTCAAATGATCAAATGCAATATGACGCTGCGGTATGATCTCCGAGAAGAATGGAAGAAAAAAAAGCATGTAAAACAGGAACACCCTACTCATAAATAGAATCCTAACAATATGAAAAATAATTTATTCAATGAAAATAAACTTACAATTAATGCACAATTGAATTTGAATATAAGAGATTGATCCAGGAAAAGAAATAGCCCTTGATCTCAAATAGAAATCAAAGGCTAAAAGATTTTATTTCATTAGCAGTAATTTTTTGCTTGATATGAATGAGCCACTAATGATTCTATATATATAAACACCACTTGCCAAACCACTTGCATTCCAGTTAACTGTATAATAACCTGCTTCTAAATCCTGATCTACTAAGGTAGTAACTAGATTACCCAGAATATCATAAATACGTAAGGATACGTTATTTTTTTCTGGTAACTGATAATTTATAGTTGTCGTTGGGTTAAACGGATTCGGATAATTCTGATCCAGACCGTAAACTGTTGGTATATTTGCAGTGTTAGCATCTCCACTTTCTTTTCTTAAATTACCACCCATATAATTCTGGGCGAATTTCCAAGTGTTAGTCAGGTGGTTAATTGAATTTACATAATTTTCCTTCACGTATTCGCGTAATGCCTTCCCAAGTTCTGTGTTGGCATTCTTCAGTAATTCCTCACAGTTTGATACCTGACACACTCCTATTATTGCATCATTTCTTGCTATTTTTGCTATTTTGTAAGATCCCTCATAAAGATTATTAATAACCCCCCACTTAATTTGATGACCAAATTGAGAATTGCTAATTAAATCGTATATTTTATTAACTGCTCGAGTAATTTTATCATAGAACTTAAGACCTTCAGAAATCTTTAAATGATTTCCATCATTAAAAGGTTCTTCAACCTCAAAGTAGGTAAGAGCGTCTACAAGGTAATCAATGGCATTGCCTATATCTCTTTTATCCTTATTGCTTAGATTACAATCAGGATCAGCCTGACAGGAAGATTCTATATTATTAAGAATCCTCAGCGCCTCTGTAATATACCATTCACCGGTACGTTCTGTAGACTCCTCAAAAGGTGATATGAAAAATGAGTGCTCAGTTGTAATCAGATATTGACTGTTCCTAATTTCACCGTTTGAAACTTTATCAGAAGCTATTACAATAACATCATAATTTCCAATAACATCCGTCCAAAGTTCACAAGTATAAATGCCGTCTCCAGTAAGAGTTAATGCTTGCTCTGAAAACTCACCATTAGGAGCCGTCACCTGAATAGCCACCCATGCATCATTAACTGGTTCGCCAATAGTTTGGGTGTGATCATTAAGTCCATTAGTTTCTCCACCCTGTGTTAATGTTGCAGTAAATTTTACCTGAACATTATCACCGGATAAGAAATATCTTTCCTGATCTGTTTTAAAGCTCAGTACCAAGTCAGCTTCATTAGCCATATAAACTCTAAGAGGCTCCTCTCCTTCAACTAGGTTTTCTATGATTGCATATTTCCAGGCACCGATTCCAGGATTATTTACCCGGAAAAATTTATAGGGTTTATTTAGCGGGTTACCACTTTCATCGTATCCGTTAAAGAATTCAACACCAAAATTAGATGTAGAGAAATTACCCTCCGTTATTGCATCCTCAGGAATTGTAGGATCGCCCTGAGTAAATGATACACCCGGGGGCAGCAGTATTAATTCATATTCGCTTCCCTGCCATTGCAGCCCCATTTCAAGTGTTCCACCTTGCCATTGCAGACCGCCCTGCCATTGCAATCCACCCTGCCATTGCAATCCACCCTGCCATTGAAGACCACCCTGCCATTGCAATCC
>CAZPSY010000146.1:0-1404 GCA_964589295.1 uncultured Ignavibacteriaceae bacterium | reverse complement strand
CCACCCTGCCATTGAAGACCACCCTGCCATTGCAATCCGCCCTGCCATTGCAATCCACCCTGCCATTGAAGGCCACCGGCTAAATATTCACTGCTAATTTCTTCAGACAGATAGGAAATTTGCAACCCAAGCAATCGCAGCCAAATAATATCTGTTGCTGTAGGTATTTCGGTGGCACTTGCCATCTCATAATATTCTCCATCCGTATCATTGGCTAACCAACTCATCAAATCCTGACTTTCATTTAAGCCTTCAAATCCAAATGTGAACACTCTTATTTCACCTAATTGATCCTCTAAATCAGTAATTAATGAGAATGGGGTAATTTCTCCAGCACTAAACAGTATTATTATCTTTTTATTAGGTGAACTTCCAGAATTTAATAATTGTTGAGCAGCTAATATTCTATCGGCAAGATTTCCTGTAGTATCAACCTCTAAAGAGTTCAGAGCAGTTAATTTAGGAGTGAAATCATTACCTAGATTTTCTACAACCGAACCATTTATCCAACCCACTCTATCTCCAAGTCTTAGTTTGTAAACAAGTTCCATAGCAGCATTTCTTGAAGGTTCAAAACCATTAAGAACATCTGAAGATATAAAGTCAGTTGTGCCATCGAAGACTAATACGATATCGTAATAAACAAGACCAAGATTATCGTAAATAAAGTTTATTCCACCTACGTCATAATTTGTAATGCTTAGTTGCTCAGTAGGAGAGCTATAAAGTGGATGTAAATCATTCTTATATGTCTCACCATTGTCAATCCTGCCATACATTGTTGCAAGATGATTATTGGTCTTCATCTCTAATGTATAGTTAAAGTCACCGGGGTTGTAAAGATCTCCTAAACCGGAGTAGTGTCCATTTTCGTGTGTACCTGTATTCCGGACGTGAAGGTTCGTTGTATTTAGCGGATCTATAGTCCAATAAAATGGATCACCAGTTACCAATGAAATCGGATTGCCGTTGAAAGCAATATCAATGTCTGTCATCTCTCCGTTGTATGCATTGTATCTTACTCTCGTTACTGCAACTACATTAGTTGGAGCACCTGTTTCAGCTTCCCAGTTCTCGTCCATCCAAACCACATTATTTACTCCATCGGCATTCCCTCCCCAGTTTTCAGTAGATGATAAATACTTGCGTGTATATTCTATCTGTTCAAGGTTACTCCAAGTATTAAATCCTTCTTCAATCTCTAAGTCATAACCCGCACCACCATCCGTTACTACAGATGGCGCTATCTGGTAATCCCCTTCTCCATCTTTCCAATGAAGTGGAATTCCAGCAAGAGTTGTATTGACTAAATAATGGTCGCCTTTGTCAGTAGCTCTTTCAATAGAGTGAGAAAATTCGGAAGTGCTTAGCGGATTACCGTTAATGTCAAGTCTGGTTGCCGTA
>CAZPSY010000145.1:0-4982 GCA_964589295.1 uncultured Ignavibacteriaceae bacterium | reverse complement strand
TCAGGACAATTCGACTTTATCATTTCAACAGTAAATGTAAAACTTGATTGGAATACTTATCTGGGGACGTTGCGTCCGAAGGGTCGCTTGCATTTTGTAGGAGCAACTATGGAACCACTTGATGTAGGTGCATTCCCATTAATTATGGGACAGCGTTCTATTTCAGGATCTCCAGTTGGCAGCCCGGAAAATATTGCTAAAATGTTAAACTTTGCAGTCCAGCACAATATAAAGCCCGTAATTGAAAAATATAGTTTTGATAATATAAATGAGGCGATAACAAGACTAAGAAGTGGTAAGGCACATTATCGCATAGTGCTGAGTCGTTAATATATTCCAAACCATGCATAACAGTAATGGGAACCTGGAAAATTTAATTAATCAATAGAAAAGCCAATTCGGTTGTTCTGCCGTTTTAGTATCTGAAAAAAGAACAAAAAAACCGGAGGAGTTTTGTATGAATAAGTTACTATGGAGTATCTCAACAATTATCTTTTTGCTTGCAAGTGCTGCAAATGCACAGACATCGCAATCTGGCACTGTTGCCGGACATGGAATATTTGTAGAGCAATCGACTGTTTCTAATTGTATTCCACCGGATTTTTATATCGATTTTCAAAACCGGATTACAAATACAAGTAAAATAAATAACCAATTCCCACTTTTTTCATGGCCAATGGCGAGACCACTGCACGATGGGTTGATCTTAGTTAATTATGTTGATGATGATAATAGTTCTGCAATAGTTGATTACAATGGATTACCTCATAGTTATGATGGACATAATGGTACAGATTTTACACTCTACAGTTTCCGTGCAATGGATGAAGGCATAAAAAATATTGCTGCTGCTGATGGTATGGTTACCGAAATATTTTATTCACGGGGTGATAGAAATTATGAGGCTCCCTTTCCGGATGATGGGAATTATGTTATTATCCAGCATACTGACGGTACTTATGCCCGGTACTGGCATTTCCGTAAAAATTCTATTACAGTGGAGCCCGGCGAGCAGGTTCAAAAAAGGCAGATGCTTGGTTTTGCAGGAAGTTCGGGAATGTCCACTGATGCACATTTGCATTTTGAAGTTGGTGAATATGTTAGCAGCAATTGGGTGAAAAGAGACCCATGGAATGGAAGTTTCAATACTCCCCCAAGTCTTTGGGAAAACCAGGAGCCCTATGTGGGTTTAGAAAATTTACGTGTTTATGATGCTGGTACAACCACTGCTGCTGCAGTTGGCGGCGATGTTACAAACATTCCGGCTTATTATTACAAAGAAAGGTTTAGGCAACCCGTGGTGCTCGGCGCGGTCGAACCATCTCTGGTTACATGGTTTCTAATACAGGGACAGCAAGGTGATATTATTACTGTGGAAATTCTTCGTCCGAACAGCAGCCTTTGGGGCACTATTAGTTATCCGCTACCTGTAAAATTGCAATATGGCTGGGTATATTGGTATTGGAACTTTGCTGGCAGTGTAAGTCCGGCTGATTATGGTACATGGTCTCTGGTTGCCAAATCGAACGGAAATGTGCTTGAGGATTTTGAGTTTGAAGTAAATGCACATACAGATTATAAACCCGGGTTTTGGCCAGTTTCCGGTAGATCAATCCGGATTAATGGTACAGAACAATTTGATACTCTCAGGGTTTCCGAGCTCGGAGACGATGTTACATTTTCGTTAGAAAATGCTCACGGATTTGTAACACTGGTAAGTGATTCCATCGTTCGCATAGATGCTGTTTCAGATCAGCCATATCGATCACTCTATTTTGAAGCGATTGCAGTAGATGGTTCAGGAAGAAAAGGTACATTCATTTACCATATTGTAGATCCCTCGAAGCCGCCCAATCCTCTCTCAGGTATAGAAAATGAGATAACTAATATCGCACCTGATGATTTTAAGTTAGAGCAAAATTATCCTAACCCGTTTAATCCGGCAACAACAATAACGTATGCGATGCCGCAAGCAGGTTTTGTTACCTTAAAAATTTACGATATGCTTGGTAATGAAGTTCAAACGTTAGTAAATGAAAGCAAGAACAGCGGTTCTCATTCGGTTACATTTGATGCTGGCAAACTAACAAGCGGAATATATATGTACAGGATGCAGACAGGCGATTTTACTACGACTAAAAAGATGCTTTTATTGAAATAAAAAATTTTAATGATGAGTTTGCAAAGAAGATGGAGTTAAAAAATAATGCTATTGGGAGTGTATGGTTTTTATAAACACCCACTTTTATAACATTTATTTTTTGTTGGCATTAGTCTTATAATTTGAATACATCATATATACGTGCAATGTTAAATCCATTTTTTTCAATTTGTTTAGCCTGGTCACTTTCCAGGTTTAATGCAGGGTTGGTATGATTAAAATGAATAAAATGTATCTTGTTTTTTACTTTAGGTGGAAGATTATGAAATAATGACATGCTTTCAATTATAAAGGGATGTGGTATTTCTGAAATATCACGATTATTAATTTCTTCACCATCATAAAATGTTGCATCAATAAAAGCATAATCTACTTTTGAAATTTCTTCCACTATATTTCTATTCCACTTTTCCCATTTATCTATATCTGGAATGAATAAGACTTTTTTATTAGGTCCAATTATGGTAAATCCAATTGTTTCTGAATATTCATCCCGATGCGGAACTGAAAATGGAATTACGCTAAGGTTAGAAGTAAGAGGTGTCAATTCATTGTTAGTCATTTCTTGAATGGAAATGTTGTGATATGAGACCAGCTGGCTCCAGGGCCCATTATTTTCTAAGAAGTCTTTCATAGAAGGCATTGCATAGACAGGCACATTTTCAGCATTCATTGCTTCTTTCCCGAAATACATTAATCCTGTGTAATGTCCTATATGAGCATGAGTCAGGAATATGCCATCCGGAGTTTCTTTCGAATCCGTGGAGGAAGACTCTTTTAGAATTTTCATTTGTTCAGTCAAGTCAGGAGTAGCTTCGAAGAGGTACTTTTTGTTGTTTTCGGGGTCAATCACACCAAGCGATACTACTTTTCTGTTTTTGTCTGGATTTTTAAATAACCCCCGACAGCAATCCTTTTTACAAGCAATATGCGGTGAGCCTGCATCTTGAACTGTTCCCAGGACAATTAGCGAAGTTTGGGTTATAGCTGATGTTTGGTTAGCAGCTTCAGTATGTACCGGTTTGTTCTCACGTGTATGGTTACAAGAGTAACAAACTATTAAAAGTATAGTTAAACAGAATATATTTATTAGTTGTATTTTATTAATACCAACTCCTTATAAACGTAATGTGTATTAACTGCAAATTAACAAATAAAAAATAACTTGTAAAATAAATGAGTGCTTATTAATTCATTTACAGGTTTTAATCTTTCCTCCACTCAGGAAATCTTCCCGGCGCGTTACAACCTTTATATAACGGAAGGAAATAGATCAATTAAAATCTTTCAATTACAGTAATACCTAAAACATCACCTAAATAAATTTAAATAGGGTTGACAAAGTAAAATTAATATGGTATAATTAGACCAGTCAGTTTAATAAAAAACAATGCAGAAAAAACACAGTAAAGAAGAAATAATTGAAGTAGGCCAGGAATTATTTCGCAAGCGCGGTTTTAACAATACCGGAATTGATGATATTTTAAAAGCCAGCGGAACACCAAAGGGATCATTTTATAACTTCTTTAAAAGTAAGGAAGAATTCGGCGTTGAAGTTTTGAAGCATTACACGGACAGGCAATACAACTATGTTAAAGATTTGCTAGAAAATTTCAGTTTGACACCATTACCCCGTTTAAAAGCCTTTTACAACGTTTTGATTAAAGGGAATCTGCAGGAAGGCTGCAGGTATGGCTGTCTTGTAGGCAACATGACCCAGGAAATGGGCGGTATCAGTGATCAGATAAGTTCTTCTGCCCATGATAATCTTGGAAGGATTACAACATTGATTGGCGAATGTATAAAAGAAGGCCAGGAAAAAACTGAAATACGAGATGATTATTCTGCTGAAGAGTTGGCTGATTTTGTACACAACAGTTTTTATGGAGCGATTATGCGCTCAAAAGCAGGGAGGCGAGAACAACCTTTTCAATTATTTTTTGAAATGATCTTTTCCTTTTTGAAAAAATAATGAAAGCAATTGTTGTAAAAATGTTATAAGCATAAAGTTAAATTGGAGGACTAAGAACTTATTGAATTGTTGGAATTGAAAAAGGTATAAATTTAGAAAAGGAGAAAGCATGCTAAAAAGTGTTTTGATAACAGGGGCAAATGGAGGACTCGGAAAAGAGACCGCAAGACAATTAGCATTACAGGATGGGATTGAAAGAATCTACTTAGGTTGCAGAAACGAAGAGAAAGCGAAGGCCGCCAAACTAGAGTTGGAGGAGTTGACTGGCAAATCAGTTTTCGAAATTGTTCTTATGGATATTTCTAATTTAAATTCCGTTAGGTCTGCTGTTACTTCGTTGAAAGACCCCATTGAGGCTCTTGTTATGAACGCAGGGGGTATGGGAGGAAAAAGCTTCCTTGATGAAACTGCGTATGGCGTAACTCAACAATTTGCTGTAAACGTTCTGGGACACGTGGTTTTGGCAGAGGAGCTCTTAAAATCTAAAAAGTTGACTAAAGTGGCATTATATGCAGGATCGGAAGGGGCAAGAGGCGTACCTAAAATGCGCCTGAAAAGACCGGAACTAAAAACGTCATCTGTGGATGAATTTGCCTCCATTTGTGACGGATCATTCTTTGCAATAACCAACGACCCTCTTGTTCCATATGGTCCCGTCAAATACGTAGCTGCTCTGTGGATGTCGTCAATCGCTCGTAAGTATCCTGATATTCGGTTTGTCACCATGAGTCCGGGATCGACCAGTGGGACAGATGTTGGAAAGACTCTAGCGCCTATTATGAAGTTCGTATTTACTCAGGTAGGTCCCAAATTGCTACCGCTGTTCGGGTTGATGCACGATGTGGAGCT
>CAZPSY010000144.1:0-5037 GCA_964589295.1 uncultured Ignavibacteriaceae bacterium | reverse complement strand
TTAAAATCCATAGTCACAAACATTCAACAAATAAAAATAATAAGTTCAAAAACACTCTCAGATATAACCATTCTATTTAGCAAAACAATGAATCAGATTAAAACTATAGGAACTGATTTTATTAAGTTTTGGGGAACAACAATTTCAGAAGGATTAAAGGGTTCTTTTAAACTATT
Organism: uncultured Ignavibacteriaceae bacterium; assembly: GCA_964589295.1. Taxonomy (GTDB): domain Bacteria; phylum Bacteroidota; class Ignavibacteria; order Ignavibacteriales; family Ignavibacteriaceae; genus JAZGGS01. The sequence goes on along the minus strand of CAZPSY010000144.1, from coordinate 4,861 downwards.
TGGGCTATGGTCTAGATCTGTATTAAATGCTATGTCTTCTTTGTCTAATCTAATATCTAGAAGATTAAGTAGAGCTTTTTCATATATTCAAGATGATTTATTAACGCTGAAATTTTCATTTATAAAGTCTTTTCAATCTATAGGAATTGCAGCGGAAACTTTAGCAAAAACCTTTGTTGGTTCTTTTCTTATTAGTGTAAAAGCAACGAAACTTATTTATGATTTATTAGTAGATCATATTTTTCTTGTTTTTAAGAAAGGTGTAAACCAAGTTTCGGTTGGAATTATGGCTTTATTGAAGTCTATAATCATTCCTTTTTCACAGCTAAACATAGCTATTGTTAATTTATTAAAGGGAATATTTAATTTAACTGAGGGATTTGTAGCTTTGTTTCTAGCAACATTTCCTGGAACAATAGCGATGTCTTTGGGTGTTATTAATATTATCAAGTCTTATCGATTATTTGGTGATGTGTTATTTTCGCTTACTAAAGCCTTGGTTGAATTTAATAAGGGCATTGTGTATGCGGGGATAGTTACCACTAAGTTTCTATATTCTTTATTTTTCGGTGTAGATAAAATTTTATATTTATCTAGTGGAGTAAATAAAACAGCTCAAAATTCTGTTGGAATGTTTGAGCGTGTTTTTATTCAATTTGTTAGCATTACAAACAATGGACTTAAAGCAGTTGCCTCATTTGGCGCAGCTTCTTCAGCGATGTTTCAAAAGTCTTTTTCTTCTTTGTTTTCTATTATCGGGACGGGATTAATAGCGGTTATCGGTAGGTTTCGGTTTGCTGCCTCTTCAATAGATAAAGAGCTTCTTTATATATCTGAAAATTCTTTTATATTAGTTAAATCAATGTTCCTTAATATATATTCGTTTTTCAATATATTTGGTGCAAGTATAGTTAGATCAGCCATGCACACATCAACAAGTGCTTTCATTTCTCATACTTCATCTATATGGAGTATTTACTCCAATTTTTATAAATCTATTTCAGCTCTTACTAAACTAATGGGAATACAGTTTAAAACTGAGTTTAGTCTCATAGGAATACTCTTTGCTAATTTTTATCTGGGTTCTCTTGGCTCGTATAAAGAAATATTTAAAGCCTTTACAATCTCAATTATTTCCGATCTAAAAACAGTGTATAGTGTTATTCCTGGTTTGTTTTCAGAAACAGGTAAATACATATCTAATATAGTTACTTTATTTAGAACTGACTTTGTTTCAGCTCTACAGGAAGTAACAAAGTTTATGTCTGGATTTCTAAAGATTTCTGCCTCTGTAGCCGCTCTTTTACATCCACTATCACCAATGCTTGTTTATGTTCTAGATATAGTTGCAACAATTTTGGTTAGCTGGAGAGAAACAGCAAATTTGTTGTTAGAAGTTACGGCTACTCTCAAGTTAATGGGCTTATATGTAGGTAATCTAGTCACAATGATGAGCAAGTTTACCTTTTCTATACTTACTGGAAAAACTGCTTTTAGAAGCTTAATTCCAGAAATACAAAATCTTTTTAGTTATATTTCAAACATAAAAAATGTGGATCTAGAACCCCTAATAATTCTATTCAGAAATTCTTTTAGTTCAATATCTAGCCTTATTATTCAATATATGAATGAGTCATTTATATTTATGTCTAATGGCTTTGCATCTTTGTCTACTATTTCAAAATTACACGTAGATAAAATGGCGTTAAATTTTAAAGCTTTTTTTGCTGATTTTGCTACTAGCACATCTTTAATGGCTCAGGCTTTATCTAGAGCATTTATAACAACAAACCAAGAAGTAGCTGTTTTAATAAAAAACTTTTCTGTTGCTTCTGGAATAGATATTTTTAAAAGAATGACACTAGCTAAAGCATTTGAGTTTTCCGAAGTATTTGGTTCTATAGGTGCAGCAATAACTTTTTTTACTTATCAGGTTAATGAATTTACAGATAATACTACGGTTAAGTTTCTTAGTTCAGTTGGTTTAATTATGTCTATCCTCTTTGGCGGGTTTAGAATTGCCTTTGTGATGGCTACTAACTACATAGGGGATTTTTTTCTAAATGCTGGTATTGGCCTAGCGAAATTTATAGACACATGGGAAAAGGAATTTCAAAAAGCAGAGGTAACACTTGCAAGTTTCCAGTTTACTATACGAAATTTTGGTATTGCATATAACGAAAATGTAGTTGGAACATTTGAACAATGGTCTTTGCAAGTTGATAAGATTGCAAGGGCTAGTGTTTACGGCGTGGATGAAATTAGAACGGCTATAAAAATGTTAGTAGCTGAAGGCCAATCTTTTAAATTCAACATGGAAGATAACGTAAAACTTATTAATAGAATAGTTGATGTTGCAAGCATAACCGGCAATACTTTGATGGATACAACAAACGCTTTCGTGTCTGGATTGGCGGGAAATTCTCAGTCTCTAATAAATTATGGTATTAATATTTCTGGGGTTGGTCTTGCTCATTCAGAACTAGCAATGGAAATGAAAAAACCAATAAACGAAATGAACCAACATGAAATTTTAATGTTAAGGCTTGGTGAAATATATAAACAAACATCTCCTTTGATCGGTGCCGCAGCGGTAAAAATAGACACTATTTATGGATCTACTGAGATGTTAAACAAAGCTTTTGAAAAATTACAGCAAACACTTGGTAAACAAGGTGCTATTACTAAGGCATTAATTAGGATGCAAACAATGCTTGTTAATTCCTTTAATTACATGCCAAAAATATTTATAACAGCAACGTCAAATGTTGCTGATTTTGGTTCAGTATTATTAATATTTATGGGTGTTGTTTTAAAATTTGTTACTACAGTTATGACTTTGACTATGGCATTCAAATATATGGGTTTAGCTCTTGTAAGATTCCCCGCTATTGCGGCGGGAATGACAGCCGCTTTTGCCGCTCTTGGAACACAGATAGGCGTTGCTACTTTTACCGTAACGGGACTAGCTTCTGTTGGAGCAAACCTTGTTGCTCTTATGAAAGGGATGTTTTTATATTCTCTTAGGATGGCGGTTGTTTGGCTTGGAGCTTTCGCCAAAGCAGTCTGGTTAACAACTAAAGCAATTTTAAGTAGTCCGTTATTTTGGAAGATGGCTATTATTGCTGGTGCGCTTATGGTCTTTTCAGAGGCGGCAAAACAATTAGGTGATGAACTTCATTATTTAAAATTAATATTTATTGATGCAGGGTTTTCAGTAAGTTTATTTAGTAAAGAGTTTGAAGGACTTTATAAAGTAGCTTCGGGAGTCTTTAATTATTTAGTTAAAGGTGCAAAGTTTTTACTAACTTCATTTTTACAAATTCTTAATGTTGTTGGAATGCTTTTTAATAAAATTAGAAAATCTTGGGATATGGTTTGGAATGATGGCCTAGACGCTAAAGCATATGATTTAGAATTTACAATGTTAGAGGAAAGATTATATTCAGTTGATGAAAAAATGCAGTCTTTGGCCGCTAATTTCAATATATGGAACGATCAAGCAATGGGTGCTGAATCTGTTCGTGTAGCAGCTCAAAAAGTAGCTGAAAGTTTAGCCGTTGTAAAATATAGACAAGAGCAATTAGCTTCTGCCTCAAAATCAATTGATAAGGTATCTATAGCTACGTCTATTTTGGGTAATGAATTTGAAAAAGCAGCTCTACAAGTAAAACTTGCAAATAAAGAATTAGCAAAGATATCAAAAGCATTTATGGAAGGAGAAGGAAGCTCTAAAGAAAAACTAGACGAATACAAAAGAGCATTAACCGAAGTTTATCAATCTGAATCAGAACTTTCTAAACTTAGAAAAGACACAAATAAAACACTAATTGAAGAACTTACACAGCTAAGAGTTGAAGGGCTTAAAAACTCCGGTAAATTAGTTGAAGCCTCTAATTTAGAGAGATCAGTTAAATTAAAAGCCTTTGAAGAAAGAGTTCAATCCTATAAGCAAATATTCAAACTTACAAAAGAAGAGATTAAGTTAATAGACGATCTTCGTACAGCAATACAAACCTCAACAACAGGGCTTATGTCATCCGTAGAGCAGCTAAATACTATGAAAGAAATTAGAAAAGAAACATTAGATATTGAAATGGAAATAGCATCTTTAGCAATGGGTGAGATAGATAAAATAAAACAACAAACCAACCTTAAAATAATTGATCTTGAGAAACGAAAAGAAGAATTAAAACTATATCCAGCCTTACAAAAGGAATTAGACAAAACAATATCTAAAACAAAAGAACTTGGTAGGCTTAATGTGTTTGAGGAAATGGCAATTCAATTGGGTGAAGTTGGAGAAAAAACCTTCAACACACTAAAGAAAGCCTTTGAAGACATGAAGAACCTACCAGAAATGAAGTTTGATATCGGTCTTGGAGATTTAGCAAGAGAGGCAGGCGCAGAGGCGGGGGCGCAAAGCCTTGGTCAAAAAATGATGCTTGGCTTCAAACGCTCTTGGAATGCTTCTATAAAATTCTTGGCTTCTCCATTTCAAAAATCTACCGAGGCAATGTCAAAAATAGCTCTAAAAATATCTACAGCTTTCTCATATGCCTACACGGGATTTAGTGCTTTGTTTAGTTTTATATCTAAAATATTCGATCCCGAATTTATCCAGGGTATTGCTGATTCGCTTGTCAACATTATGGAAAAGTTACCTGAAACTCTGATGGCCGCTTACGAAGCTCTAGGAAGCATTATAGATAAAATTATCGATAAATTTCCTGAAATGGTATCAAAATTGATGGATAGCCTAAGTGAAATTATCGGCAAATTAGCTGAAAAAATGCCAGCCTTAATTAATTCTTTGATGGATGGTCTTGTTAAGTTTTTAGATAAGCTACCAGACATTACC
>CAZPSY010000143.1:0-5039 GCA_964589295.1 uncultured Ignavibacteriaceae bacterium | reverse complement strand
ATTAAAAATAATTATTACAAACCCAACTGCTGCAACCGGGAAGACAAGATCAATCCAGCTAAACACAAAACCATCAGCTAAACCGGGCATCTGGGGCATCACCAACCAGTAAAGATCAAACAAGTGCGCAAAGAGCAGCCAGACGGAGATAAACTTTAACCTTTTTGGATTCATTTTTGATGGTTGTGAAACAAGAGCTATATAAGGCACCAGAAAATGAATAATGATAAGAAGTATAGATAAAATTGCCCAGCTTCCTTCCCACTTTTGTAAAATCCAGAAAGTTTCTTCGGGAAGATCAGCATACCATATTAAAAGGTATTGCGAAAATGCTATGTAACCCCAGAAGTTTATAAATGCAAACTGCAAAGCACCTAAGCTGAATAAATGATCATTAGTCATCCTTGAATGTAAATAACCGTGCTCTTTAAGATATACAGTTGCAATTGTAACTGCTGCTATTGCAGCAATAACAGTTCCCGAAAAATAATAGACACCAAAAATTGTGGAAAACCAATGAGGTTCAATACTCATCAACCAGTCTATTGCAGCAAGAGAAATTGTGATTGCGAAAACAGGAATAAAGATAGCTGAGAGCTTTATGTTTGTCCTGGTTAATTTTTGATCTTTAGTTTCGTCTTGCTTCCTCGAATTCCTGGTTATGATGAAATAGAACAGGGACCACAATCCTATCATAACAAATACTCTTATTATAAAGAACTCAACATTAAGGTAAGGTTCTTTCCCTTGAAGTATTAAATCATCTGCAACTGCTTCTGCATGCGACCAATGAAATAGTTCATGAATATTAAATAACAACGGAAGTACAAGTATTGCAAGAAATGGAATGATTGCAGCAAAAAACTCAACAATTCGTCTTACAGGAACACTCCAAACTGCACCTACAACATATTCTAATGCCACCAGGAATAATGCACCAACACCAATGCTGATAAGGAAAGTATAGGAAACTACATAATTGTAAACCGCTCTCTGATGATCAGCAAAAAAACTAGCGATACCGAGTAGCACGCCAATAGCTAAAAGAATTATTCCAAGTTTTAGAAACTTTGCAGGCAATTCTTTTTTCTGATATGTTATATCAGTTTCAGTCATCAGAAGCTGTCTCCGTTTTTAATCAATTCTAAATCAGAATCATTTGCGTTTTTTGCTCTTTGCAATACGCGAATGTAGTTTACTATTGCCCATCTTTCTTCCCTGGTAACCTGCGAAGCATAGGAAGGCATAATATTTTGTCCGTTTGTCACTATATGATAGATCATCCCGTCATTAAATTCTCTTGCCCTGTTTGAATGAAGAGTTGGCGGATTAGGAAATTGTCCGTTCAATCTACTATCACCATCACCAAAATTACCGTGGCAAGGGCTGCAATATGTTAAGTATTTTCTTTGTCCAAGTTCCAAGTTTTCTTTTGTAGGAAGATACGGATTGGACAGAACTTCTTCCGGGTTTGCCAATCCCATATAAGGATAAGGAATAAAACCTCTTGCAACAGATCCTTCAACAGGTAATCTCATTCCCCTGCCGTCAACAAAAAAATCGCTGCTGTTTTGTGCAACTATTTTATCCTGTTCCATCATCCAGTTGAACGGTACAATAATCATTAATTTATTAAGCATAAGGTATGTGCCGATGGATACAAAAATTGCGGTGGATGCAAGGAACATTAAAAACCTTGGTTGAAAAATTGGATATTTTTCTTCCGGAGGATAATAAATAAAACCAGTAGAAACAGGTTTAAAACTATTTAGCAGACTTGTAACTTCAGCTTCGTTATAATTCGGGTCATCGGTTTCGATTATAATTCCAAAATGATCGCAAGATACTTGTTTCATATAATCCGTATCGTGTAAAGGATGCTTGTTATCAGGTAGCCCGAAGAATATTGCAAACATCGATACAACTGTAGAGACTGTAGCCATAAGTACAGTCACTTCGAAAGTAACTGGAATAAATGCTGGAAGTGCAAAATAAGGTTTACCGCCTATAACCAGCGGGTAATCAACCGATAGAGTCCACCACATTAAGAGCAGGGCAATTCCAATTCCGGCAAGCCCAAAAAACATTGTAACAAAACCAAGTTTGGAAGGTTTCATATTCATCGCATCATCCATGCCATGAACAGGATAAGGAGTATTAACATCCCATTTTGTAAATCCGCTGGCTGCAACCTTTTTAGCGGCTGCAATTATGGCATCAGGAGTATTGAATAATGCGGAAGCAGCAAAAACTTTTTTATCAGCCATTTTGCTCTCCTCCGTGATGTGATGGCTGTGCACCATCTGCAACAGCTTTTATTTCGGAAATAGATACAACCGGAAGCATCTTTGTAAATAGAATAACTAATGTAAAGAATAAACCGAAACTGCCAAGTAAAATTCCTAAATCGTAGATGGTAGGAGTATAATAGCCCCAACTGGAGGGCAAAAAATCTCTATGCAGCGATGTAACTACAATAACAAACCTTTCGAACCACATTCCGATATTAACAAATATCACAATTATTATCATCAATGGAATTGATCTTCTTATCTTTCTGAACCAGAAAAGCTGAGGTGAAAGAACGTTGCAGCTTACCATAATCCAGTATGCCCAGGCATACGGACCAAATGCCCTGTTAATAAATACAAACTGCTCTATTTGAACTCCGCTGTACCATGCAATGAAAAATTCCATACTGTAAGCGTAACCAACCATCATACCGGTCGCCAGGATAACTTTATTCATCTTTTCAAGATGATCAATAGTAATAATTTGCTGCAGATCGAATATTTTTCTTACGAAAACAAGAACCGTGACCACCATTGCAAATCCAGAGAAGATAGCACCGGCTACAAAGTAAGGTGGAAAAATTGTAGTATGCCATCCGGGCATAATTGAAACAGCAAAATCGAAACTAACAATTGTATGTACGGATAAAACCAAAGGAGTTGCAAAACCTGCAAGTATTACGTAAGCTTTTTCGTAATGCTGCCAGTGCCTGTTTGAATGTCTCCATCCTAAACTGAAAGTAGAATAGACTGCCTTCTTAATTTTTGAAGCTGTTCTGTCGCGTAAAGTTGCAAAATCAGGAATCAATCCGGTGTACCAAAAAACGAATGAAACAGTAAAATAAACTGATACTGCAAAAACATCCCACACAAGCGGTGATGTAAAGTTAACCCACAAGCCATGCTGATTTGGATAAGGCATAAGATAACCGGCAAGCCATGGGCGCCCTGTGTGAATGATCGGGAAAATACCTGCACACATTACTGCAAAAATTGTCATCGCTTCCGCAAAGCGTGCTATACCCGTACGCCACTTTTGCCTTAGCAAGAAAAGAATTGCAGAGATAAGAGTTCCGGCGTGACCAATTCCAACCCAAAACACAAAATTAACAATCGGGAAACCCCAGGCAACGGGTTGATTGTTTCCCCAAAGACCTGTTCCATAATAAAATGAGAAAGCTAGACAAACAGCTCCTATAAGTAATGCAGTTAAAGAGATGCTAAGAGCAATAAAGAATTTTTTATTCGGACGGGTGTCCATTGGTTTTGCAACCAGCTCTTCAATCTGCTTTAGCGAAAGTCTTCCTTCTACTACCGGGGGCTCTATTGAATAATCAATATTCACTATGCTTCTTCCGGCGGAGTATTTCTGAGTTTAGCAAGGTAAGTAACATTTGGTTTAATATTTAATTCTTCAAGGACGTAATACCCAAGTTCGTGGTTCCTATAATTATAAAACTCCGATTGCTCATCATTTATATCGCCGAACTTAATAGCGTTTGTTCCGCAAGCATCCTGGCATGCAGTTGTAACATCCGATCCTTTAATTTCTCTTCCTTCGGCTGTTGCATCAGCTCGGGCTTCGCTAATCCTTTGAATGCAGAATGTACATTTTTCCATTACGCCGCGTGAACGTACAGTAACTTCCGGGTTTTGTAATAATGCAAAAACAGGTTCTTCCTGGTAGCCATCCCTGAAGTGATCGCGGAAGTTATAAAAATTAAATCTTCTAACTTTATAAGGACAGTTGTTTGAGCAATATCTTGTACCGACACAGCGGTTGTATACCATCTGGTTGAGTCCGTCAGGGCTATGATTCGTAGCAACCACAGGACATACATTTTCGCAGGGTGCCTGATCACAATGCTGGCAAAGCATTGGCTGGTTAACTACAACCGGGTCGTCTGCCGTGCCTGAATAATAACGATCTATCCTTAACCAATGCATCTCCCTGCCTTTTTCAACCTGTTCTTTACCAACTACAGGAACATTGTTCTCAACATTACAAGCAACTACACAATCGTTACAGCCAAGGCATTTATTAAGATCTATTGACATCCCCCATTTTAATCCTGGATATTCAATTTGAGGATTAACACTTTCCATTTCTTGATGTTCACCTTCACTTATAAAGTGAGGATTCTTTAAATATTCATCAACAGTACATTCTTTAATTATACCACGCTTTTTCGGAAGATCTACTTTGTTCCCCTGATCAAAAGCATAAATTGTCTGCGCAGTAACTAGTTTATAATCACCGCTCACTTTTTTAATATCAGCTCCTGTATAAAGCCATTGCGTTAACCCGCCGGTGTTAAGTAATTTATTTGCATTGAAGCCAACATTAGTTCCAACTGTACCGCCTTTGGTTCTGCCATAACCAAGTTCAATCGTTATTGTATTTTCTGCAGCACCAGGTTGAATAAACACAGGAATCTGAAGCGACTGACTTCCAACTGTAATTTCTGATATATCACCATTTTCAAAACCTAATTCTTTAGCAGTTGCAGGAGAGATAGCCGCATAATTATCCCAAGTAACTTTCGAAACTGGATGTGGTAATTCCTGAAGCCATCCGTTGTTTGCAAACCTGCCATCTCTAACCTGGTAACTTTCTTTAAGATGAAGAGCGTAACCGCTTACTTTAGGTGCTCTGTTTAATTGAGAAACAATACTCAAATTTATTTTGCTGGATACATCAACCTTATTATCTGAGTAAACAACTCCATCATGAAGCGCCTGGAACCA
>CAZPSY010000142.1:1707-5061 GCA_964589295.1 uncultured Ignavibacteriaceae bacterium | reverse complement strand
GATGCTGAAGCAGGTTGGTTCTATTCCGAATGGATTGAAACACCTGTACTTCATACACCCGAAAGTGAAAGATTCGATTTTATGGTGGCAGATATTGTTAGCACAGATCATAGTGAAAAGCATGAAGTAATGTATTCAGAATCATATACTTCTGCTTTACATAATGTTCATGGAACTGCTGTAATTCTTTCGCTGCTTGTTGCCATATCAGGTATTCTTCTTGCATTTGTTATGTACCAGTGGAAAAAGATTAGCCCTGATAAACTTGCTGAGAGGTTCAAGCCGCTCTATAAATTCTCTTTGAACAAATGGTATTTTGATGAGTTTTATGATAAAACTTTTGTTGCCGGTACGCTTGGATTAGCACGGTTCCTTGCTAAATTCGATCTTAAAGTAATAGATGGAATTGTTGACGGAAGTGCTACTGTTACAAAAGCTTTTTCAAGGTTTGCAGGTAAGTTTGATAATATTGTTGTTGACGGGCTTGTAAACTTAATGGCTTATTTAAGCGGGTTTATCGGTTTACTTTTCAGGAGATTTCAGACAGGTAAAGTGCAAACTTACCTTGTACTGGTTATTTTTTCATTAGTCATTTTATTGTTTTTATTTAAATCTATATAAGTTTTTGAAACTATCAGGTAGATAAATGGACTTTCCAATATTAACTTTTATAACATTCCTCCCAATTCTTGGGATGATATTAATCCTCTTCCTGCCAAATAACAAAGTGCAGATGATAAAAAACATCACTTTGTTTGCAACTGGAATGCAGGTAATCCTTTCGGTTATTCTTCTTACTGCATTCGATTACTCGCTTGGCGGTATAAACGATCCAAACTCTTTCCAGTTTGTAGAAAAATTCAGATGGATTAATATTGAAGGATTTCCCTGGATCGGTACAATTAAGATAGATTATTTTATGGGCGCTGATGGTTTAAGCACACCGCTTATACTACTAACTTCTATTGTAATGTTAATAGCAACTTTATCTTCCTGGAATATTAGCAAATCAATTAAAGGTTACTTTGCATTATTTTTACTGCTCGATACCGGGATGATGGGTGTGTTTGTTTCCCTCGATTTCTTCCTCTTCTTTGTATTCTGGGAAATTATGCTGCTCCCTATGTACTTCCTCATCGGTATTTGGGGCGGTCCAAGAAGAGAATATGCAGCTATCAAGTTCTTCCTCTACACGCTCTTTGGAAGTATTTTTATTTTACTTGTAATGATAGGGTTATACTTTAGCACAACCGAAACTCTGATTGATGGCTCTAAAGTATTTACATTTAATATTCTTTCGATGATGGACACTGCTAATTTTACTGCGGATGGAATTCTTTCACCGCTGAATCCTGATAACTTAAGATTTATAGCTTATATAGGATTGTTCGTAGGTTTCGCCATCAAAATTCCAATGTTTCCATTTCATACGTGGTTACCCGATGCACATGTTGAAGCGCCAACTCCTATAAGCGTTATACTTGCCGGTGTTTTGCTGAAGTTGGGTATTTACGGAATCCTTCGTCTAAACTTTCCCATATTTCCTGAAATGACGCAGCAGCTTGCATGGTACATTGGTCTGTTTGGAATGATAAATATTATCTACGGTGCTTTAACTGCTATGGCACAGAGGGACTTTAAAAAGCTTATCGCTTACTCCTCTATTTCGCATATGGGTTATTGCCTGCTTGGAATTGCCTCGCTCAACACTTTGGGAATATCGGGAGCGATTCTCCAGATGTTCAACCATGGTACAATCACTGCCATGCTCTTCCTTATTGTTGGAGTGCTTTACGACAGAACTCATACAAGAAACCTTGATGATTTTGGAGGAATTGCTACTCAGATGCCTGCTTATACCGGCTTTGTTATGGTTGCATTCTTTGCCGCAATCGGTTTACCAGGTTTAAGCGGATTTATTTCGGAAGCATTTGTATTCCTTGGTGCTTTTGGCGAACCAACAATCAGAGTTATAACTGTTATATCTACACTTGGAATTTTATTGGGTGCGGGCTATATGCTCTGGACAATGCAAAGAGTCTATCTTGGTCAGTTAAAAGATAAATGGTCTTCTCTAAAAGATCTTGATGTAAGAGAATATTTAATGTTTATTCCATTAACTGCAATAATAATTTTCCTTGGTGTTTATCCATCTGCAATGTTGGATATTATGACGTCATCAGTAAATCAAATGGTTAAGTTTATGCAGGATGCACAAGCTTTCTATAGTTCCATAGGTGGTTTTTAACAAAAAGTAAGTAGAAAAAATTGAACATTGAAATTCTTTCTTCCAGTCTCGAATTTATAAAGCCGGAAATAGCTCTATCGCTTACGCTGGTTCTTATTGTTGTAATCGATCTGATTATGGGTAAGAACAAGAAACTTCTTCCGTACGTTGCAATAGTTGGATTGTTGATAACCGGTTACTTTGTTGCGGAACAGTTCGGGATGAAAACTTTTGCGTTTGTTACACCTCCCTCTTCCGCCGGGATGATTTCTGTTGATGCCTTCGGTGCATTCTTTAAAAGCATTGTAGTGCTTTCATCATTATTCGTAGTTTTATTTTCACATACTTCTTCTGAAATAATCGGGTGTGAAGACCGGCATGGTGAGTATTATACATTAATACTTGGAATGGCATTAGGAATGTTCTTAATGTCTTCCGCAACAGATTTAATTTTAATATATCTTTCTGTTGAACTTCTGTCATTATCATCTTATGTGCTTGCAGGATTTATAAAAACTGCAGATCGTAGTTCCGAAGCATCTTTAAAATATATTATTTACGGCGGAGTTGCCTCGGGAGTTATGCTTTTTGGTATTTCAATTATTTTTGGATTGACCGGAAACACAAACCTGTTTCTTATAAATGCTATCCTCCAGGCAGAGCAGCTTGGTGGTTTCACTTTTATCTTTGCCGGAATGCTAGTACTTGCTGGAATAGGTTTCAAAGTTTCTATAGCGCCTTTCCATTTCTGGACTCCTGATGTTTACGAAGGAGCACCTATTACCATTACTGCATTTCTTTCCGTTGCAAGTAAAGCTGCGGGCTTTGCATTACTTATAAGATTTATTAAGATAACCTTCCTCGAAACAATAACAGCCGATGGTTACTGGTTACTTCTTAATGTTATCGATTGGCAGAGTATTCTTGTAATGCTTGCCATACTTACAATGTCGATTGGTAATTTTACTGCTCTCTGGCAGGATAACTTAAAACGAATGTTAGCTTACTCAAGTATTGCACACGCTGGTTACCTGCTGCTTGCTGTAGCTGTTTTATCCAATGAAGGACTGGTAGCAGTTTTATTCTACTTTGGAGTTTACCTTTTTATGAACCTTGGTGCGTTCTTT